>JAJNBN010000102.1 GCA_021156225.1 Verrucomicrobiota bacterium
AAAGCGTACTTAAACTGAAAGACCTCAGGGTTCTTACAGGGAAAGACCGTCATGGTATCGGGATTTGATATATGAGGACGTAAAATTCTCACAAGAGGCTCATACTCAAAACCAGGATTAATAAAGATAGTGGAAAACGTACCAACTTTTCCTGTTAATGGCTTGCGAAAAAGTGAGTAATATATGCCTTTCACCAATTTTTCAAAAAAAGCATCTTGTTCAGCAGGAGAAACTTTTAGCACGATCGTTTTTTCACCATTAGGCAGGGTGATGTGAAATGAATCTTTTGCCAATCCCTTCGCAAATCCTTGACTTTCTTTTCTACGAAGCCCTTTTATGGTACGTTCTTCAAAATCTTTCATGGCAACTGGACTATCAGCACATGCCTGAAAGTAAAATCGGAATTTTTCGTCTAGTTTTGACGTGTCCTTATTGTGCGCGTCGCAAGCAGGCACTGTAATTAGGTCGTTCCTTTTTCCAGGAGGAAACAATCCGCGTGGAGGGACATGCTCTTTTGAAGAGGAGGGGCCTCCACACCAGTAGCAGACATCATTTTGCATAAACTTATAGGATTATATCGTACTGCGTAATTTTTTGACAAATACATTTGATGGTTCTTATGTGTTGCAATCTGTAATCTTCTATAGATCAGTCTTCCGCTTCTTACCGGAGGCATTTCTCAGAGGAACATTCACAAAAAACAGCCGGGCAAATTACTCCACGCGGCGGCCTCTGAATCCTAATAATATCCCTTAGCGGAGGAACGCCTCAAACAACCCGCCATCCACCGTGATGACCTGGCCTGTCGTCTTGCTCAGGCGATTGGTCACCAATGCATGGAATCCAAGTCCGCATTCCTACCTAACATCCTTGCCAAAGTTTCTCGCCCGCAGCTTAATCGGGAAAAGGATCCAACCGCATGAAACCGTTCCTCACATTCCTCTGTTTGCTGGCCACCGCAGTAGGCCTCGTCGCCGCTGAACCGGCCAGGCCCAAGCTCACCGTGGCCGACGACGGTTATCCCGCTGGCCGCAAAACGCCCGAGGGTGTCGCCTGCGATCTGGCGCGGGCCTTCATCCAGCGCGATGCCGCCCTGTTCACCAATACCTGTGTCAGGCTTTATGCCGGAGGCAATGGGCCCGTGGCGTATGCGGAGTTTCTCCAGACCACCGCGGCGAGCATTCAGCAGGAGGCCACGCGGAAGGAAGCGCGCGGACCCAAATCCATCGGCAAGGTGTTCGCGGCCCGGCATCTGAGCCGGAACGGCCCGGCTTCCTATGGCTACGCCGCCTTCAGTTTTCAGGAGATCATGTTCGTGGATGTCGGCGTCCTGCTCCATAATGGGAAAGCTGCCCTGAACCGGACGATGGTCATTCGGGACAAGGACGGACTGTGGTATGTGCATCCGGCCCCGCAGGTTTCACCGTTGCTCAGCGCTGGCCTTAATGACGAACCCGCGTCCCAGACGGATTTCTCGGCGGCCTATGAGGTCGTCTATCCCAACCTCGCCGTCACCGGTGCCGTGATTACCGAGGTGGGGATTTACACGGCACGCCCTGTCGAGACCCAGGCGGCTCCCGGGGTGGCAGGGGGTAACCGTGGAGTTCTGGACTCCTTCACGCTGGTGCAAACGACCACCAATATTCCCGCGCGCAAAGGCATCCGTTTCGGGTTCCGCTATACTATCCAAGGAACGCCCACCAATGCATCCATCCTCCTCAAGACAGTAGGGGAGCATCCGCCCCTGAAAGACCCCCGGACCGGAAAGACGCAGACCCGCTACGAGTATGAGCACCAGTCGCGGATCGCCTCCTCCTACACTGCCTACTCCATGGATGAGGAATGGGAACTGGTTGCGGGATCGTGGAAGTTTTCGGTGTGGTCCGGCGATAAAAAGCTCTGTGAACAGGCTTTCCAAGTCGTGCCTGATACCAAGGCAAAAGAATAAGACGAAGCGAACGCCTCTACGAAACCTGAACCAAGGGTAGTCAACGCCCGGCTGCGTTGTCAGAAGCTTTCGGCGATCGGTAAGACTTCAGCGATTTATGAACCTATTGACCAAAAACGCCTGCATCTACGCTGACATCAGCAAACGTTGGTGGCTGCGCCCCGGCGTGCTCAAGAATATCAAAGGCATAACCGAACCGTCAGCCGATTCCTGGCTCTTCCCTAAAAAACTCACCTTCAAAGTCGCCGGGAAAACTGTGGGACTCAACGCCCGCTACCAATCACAAGACGACACCTTTCGCGAGCACATCGAGGGATTCAAAGGCTGGGCCTCCCTGATCCATGAACGTGATGGCGAGTTCGACCTGGATTTTATCCACCAGTATATGAACCAAGTTCGTCAATGCTACGGCGTGGTTGTGGATGAGGAGTTCGGAATAGGATCTGAGACCATGAAAGCGCTTCTCCGGATCACCGATGAACTCGAAGGCATCCTCTTCATTCACAATTCTGTCATGAACGGTTCCGGCCAGGTCATGTTTGGCGACCTGATGCATGTGATTGATGACGACGACAGCGCCTCAAAAACATGACTGCGGAGCCAAAAGTTCTCCTCATCCCCAATAATGGCAGGCCGAGCTTCGACCCCCCGGAGCACCACCCCTTAAATCCCGTCCAACTCCCATGAAACCCAGCCTGCTCCTGTTGCTCCTCGCGGCGAACCTGCTCGCCACCAGCGTCCTCGCGCAGGCCCCGAAGCACACCTTCGCCATCACCACCGGCGGGACCAACGTCCTCACGGATGCTGACCTCATCGAGTATCGCTTCGCCGATCACACCCTGAAGATTAGCGGCGAGGCCATGGCCCGGTTGCCCTGGCAGAAGGTGCCAATTGCCGGCGTGCCCTTTCACCTCGTCGTGGATGGTGAGCGTGTCTATTCTGGCCGGTTCATCTCCCCCCTTTCTTCGATGACTTACAAGGAACCCACCATTCTCCTGACCGGCGAAACGAACGGCTCCACCGGCACGCTCATCATCAGCGGCCCGGTCCATCATGAACCGAGATTCCAGCCCGGCACCGATCCGCGCATCGACGCCCGCATCACCCGCGCCCTTGGAGCCCTCGGCAAGCTGAACGCCGGTTTCCCCGGTGGCATGGATAACGATGAAGCCTTCGCCCGCCGCACCGCCGATGTCCTCGCCGAATGCCAGCAGATCAAGCCCGGCGCCACCCGCGCGCAATTGCTGAAAATATTCACCGAAGAAGGCGGCATTTCGAATGCGCGTCACCGCACCTACGTCCACCGCTCCAACCCCTACCTCAAGGTGGACGTCGAATTCACCCTCACCGATCCCAAACAAAGTTTCGTTGAAGAAAAACCGACCGACATCGTCAGTAAAATCTCCAAACCGTATCCAGCCTTCAGCGTGATTGATTGATTGGTGGTGTTTGCTGCCCGGTAAATTTGCGTTTGCAGAATAAGAACCGGTGAATGAAGCTAAACTCACCAGCCTGCCAACCATGAAAACCTCCACGCCTGCTCTCACTCCCCCGCTGGTGGACGAGCCCGTGCCGCTCTCTTGGAAACGCGCCACCGCCTACGCCACCCTCGTCATCTACAGCCCGTTCGTGATCATGGCGTTCTGCACCTTGCTGTTTGTGGATTGTTACCATTGCAAGCAGACCGCCTTCATCCTGCTGCCCTGCGGTCCCGGCCTGTTCCCCTTGGAATTCCTCCGCAGCCTGCTCAGTTTTCAAAGCCCCGGTGACCTCTACTGGTTCGCCACCGCGTTCCTCTTCACGCTCGGAGAGATTTTCCTCCTCGCCAGTCTCCTGCGACGCGGCGGCTGGTTCTTGCGGGCAGGCATGGCCACCGCCTTCATCATCTTCTCCATTATCGCCTACTGCACCCTCTCTATGATCCGCGCCTGATTCCTCCATTTATTCCGGTATCGCCGCATCCTTCTTGTACGTCTTCCCTTCCCACACAAAATCCCCCGTCGCCTTGTCATAAGTCAGCACGCGGTTCGCGCTGCCTTTGGCTGGCGGCAGATCGATCTTCGGCAGCCATTTCTTATGCTCGGCGATGACCTGCGCGTACTTCTTGTCACCCGCCAGATTCGTCCACTCATTCGGATCAGCCTTCATGTCGTAAAGCTCCTCCGAACCATCCGCATAATGGATGTAGCGATACTGCTCCGAGCGAATGCCGTGATTGCCCTGATTATGCGATGTGATTGCCGGACGCTCCCGCTTCGTGGCCGGATTCTTCAACTGCGGCACCAGGCTGATCCCTTCCAGATCCGTGCGCGCCGGCAAACCACATAACTCCACCAGCGTCGGATACATATCCAGCAACTCCGCCGGTTGCAGGCAGCGACTATTCTTCGTCACGCCCGGTCCCGCGAAGATCAGCGGCACCCGCGCTGACCGTTCCCACAAAGTGTTCTTCCCCGTGATGCCCTTCTCGCCCAGGTGCCAGCCATGATCGCCCCAGAGCACCACGATCGTGTTCTCCGCCTGTCCGCTGGCTTCGAGGGCATCCAGAATCCGCCCCACCTGCGCATCCGTGAAACTTACGGACGCGAGATACGAGCGGGACAGATTGCGCCACTGATTATTTTCCTGCACCCACTTCAAGCGCGGCTCCGGCAGCTCCCAATGCAGATACCACGAGAAGCGCGGCACATCCTCGCGGTCATTCGCCTTATACGGCGGCAGCAACGAATCGTCATCCGGATACAGGTCATACCATTTCTGCGTCACGAAGCACGGCACATGCGGCAGAAAGAATCCGGCCGAAAGAAAAAACGGCTCATCCTTCGGCATCTTTTTGAGCTGTTCGATGGCCCAGCTCGCCACCTGATAATCACCCTTGTCCTCGTCCTTGTGCGGGAACACGCCCCAATCCATCAACGGATGATTCCCCATCGGAGTTTCCGGGATGAGCTTCTTCTCCGGCTTCGCGCCCACACCACCCGCCGCACCCCACACATCAAACTCTTTCGCCTTCAACTGTGCCCCGCCCACCCCACCATGATAGATTTTCCCCACCGTATACGTCTTATATCCATTCGCTTTGAAATGCTGCGGCAATGTCACGCGATCCTGGAACTCCGGCAAACTGCGGAACCACGGTGCCAGTCCGTAAACACCCGTCGTCGTCGGACGCAACCCCGTCATCAAGCTCGTACGGGAGGGATTGCACAACGGCGCCTGGCAATGCGCGTTCAGAAAAACGGTGCCCTGCTTGGCCAGCCGGTCGATATTCGGCGTCTTCGCCAGCGGATGCCCGCCCAGCGTGCCGATCCAGTCATTCTGATCATCAATCGCGATGAAAATGACATTCGGCTTCTTCGCCGTAGCCGCCTGTGTCTGACGAACAAATCCCACCAGACACAAACAACCAAGGAACAAGGCAATCGCACGTTTCATAGGAATGACCACCAGCATATTCCTCTTCAAGACGCCCGGCAAAGCCTATGTGTTACAGATGTTTGCTTTCATGCAAACTCCCGCTTGCCCCCTCCACTCCTTCTCCTTTAGTTTCCGCCCATCATGAATGCCTCGGAGGCGTTTATCGCGCTCAACATGATTGAAGGTGTCGGCCCGGTGCGGGTGCGGCAGTTGCTCGATTATTTCGGTGACGCCCCCGCCATCCTCGCCGCGAATAAAGATCAGTTGCAACGCGTGAACGGCATTGGCCCTGAAGTCGCCGCCAGCATTTCCTCGTGGGAAAGCACCGTGGATCTCAGCGGTGAACTCCGTCGCATCACCGAATACGGCTGCCACGTCGTGACCAAGGAAGACGCCGTCTATCCTGCCCATCTGCGCGAGATCTACGATCCGCCGATTGTTCTCTACGTGAAAGGCACCTTGCTGGAAAAGGACCGTCATTCCGTGGCCCTCGTCGGCTCCCGCATGACCACGAATTACGGCACGGAGACCGCGCGTAAGTTCGGTTACCAGCTCGCCTACGTGGGTGTCACCGTGGTGAGCGGTGGCGCGCGCGGCATCGATACCAGCGCGCATCAGGGCGCCTTGAACGCCAAAGGCCGCACCATCGCCGTGCTCGGCACGGGTATCAATATCGTGTTCCCCACCGAGAACGCGCAATTGTTCCAGCGCATCTCCGAGAGCGGCGCCGTCATCACGCAGTTCCCTTTCAATCGTCCGGCGGACAAGCAGACCTTCCCCATCCGCAATCGCATCGTCGCGGGCATGACCTTGGGCACCGTCGTCGTGGAGGCGAATCTCTCCAGCGGCGCGCTCATCACCGCTCGCATGGCCGTGGATGCCGGTCGTCAGGTCTTCGCCGTGCCGGGCCGCATCGACTCCCCGCGCAGCAAAGGCTGCCACGATCTCATCAAGAAAGGCGCGAAGCTTTGCGAAAGCGCCGAGGATGTCCTGAGTGAGTTCGAATATCTCTTCCCCACCACGAACAAACCGCCTTCTCTGGCCGAAGGCGGCGAACTCCCCGCGCTCGAACTCTCCGCCAACGAAGCCAAGGTCCTCGACACCTTCCTCAAGGGCGGCGAAACCAGCATGGACGAGATCATCCGTAACAGCGGCCTGCCCGCCTCCGCCGTCGGCGCAACCCTCTTTGGTCTGGAGATGAAGAAGATTGTGAAACGATTGCCGGGGAATCTGTTTACTCGAAATCGGTAGTCTGGCGGAAAGATCCAGCCCTAATCACCAGCCGCCCATTCTTCACGGTGATACATACCCGCCGATCGATTCCGGCGGGGGCGGTACCTCACCGGTCACAGGCACCTTCGCCGCATCTTTGATCCGGGATACCAGATCTTCCACCTTCCATTCGTTCCCGATGAACACATCATACACCCGCCCGCGCGTATCGATGACCACCGTGCGCATGTTGTGATTGAAATCAAACGTGCCCTCTTTCCGGTTGAAATCCAGGCCAAACCGTTCACCGATGTCATCGATATCGATCATCGCCCCCGTGATGAAGCTCCACTTCTCCGGCTTGTAATGCGCCCGCTGGGCGTACGCCCGTAACACCGGCGGTGTGTCCATCTGCACATCGAAGGAAAGGCTGAACAGATGCCAGTTCTTCGGCGCTGCCGCATCCGCTTCCAGCGCTTCATAAGCCCGCTTGAAATTCGTTGTCAGTCGCGGGCAATAGTTCGGCATCGGGCACCGGGTGAAGATGAAGGTCAGAGCCATCGCCTTCCCGCGAAATTCATCCGTCTTGATGTCTTTGCCGAACTCATTGACGAACGGATAATTCGGCAGTTTGTCCCCGATCTTCAACGGGTCCACATTTCGCACCAGCCGGGAACTGGGCGGCGGCGCGGGCGGCATGTTCGTGTGGCCGATCACCTGCACCTGGTCGATCCAACCATCATCCGTCGTCACCAGCATGCGGAAGGAGACCATGTCCCCCGCCTTCACCCCGGCGAGATCATTGGTATCCTTCACGCTCAAAGGCATCGTCATCGCCGGCATGTAGCCGGGGATCTCCTCATGCCGGATGATGGCCGTCAGCCCGTTCGTCCGGAGCTGCTGCACCAGCCCTTTCACCTCATAGATATTTGTGGTGCCTGGAGCCGGATCGGTGGACACCACTGGAGCATTAGTCGTGGCGGCGGCGGGCGCAGGCGCCGGGGCGGGAGGCTTGGGCGCGGGATCACAAGCGGTGACCAGCAACGCAAGTGCCGTCAGCGCAACAACGTAAACAAATCGAGGAGCAGTTTCCAAAAGCATGGCAGACATAGTATAACGATATTTCCCTGTCACACAATGACGGGAAAAATCAGGCCCTTCCAGTTAACTTGCTAAGGTTTCCCGTCCGCATGACATATGTTTGGACGTGCCTGCCCCTTTTATTGCTCGAAATTTTCATCTGAATCTGCCGCCCAGCGGCGCCGTCAGTCTTTTCCTCATTGAATCGTGAACCTTTTGCCGCTTTGCTAGGTTCACCCAAACAGCCTGTGAATTTGTTTATGCATCAGCGCATCCTTGTCGTGGCTCTCACATTGTTGAGCGCGGTTTTCGCCTTGGCCCAGCAACCGGCGAAGCTGGACCTCAAACCCGGCGAACACATCGCCCTCATCGGCAATGCCCTGCCGGACCGCATGCAGCACAGCGGTTACTTCGAGACGCTCATCCACGCGCAATATCCCAAGCATGACCTGGTCGTGCGCAATCTCGCCGCCGCTGGCGATGAAGTGATGAAGCGCAGCCGCTCCGAGAACTTCGGCTCGCCCGATGAATGGCTGACCAAAGTGCAGGCGGACGTCATCTTCGCCTACTTCGGCTTCAATGAATCGTTCAAGGGCTACGCCGGTCTGGAACAGTTCAAGGCCGAGCTGGGCCTGTTCCTGAAGGAGACGAAGGCCAAAAACTATTCCGGCAAGGGCAACCCGCGCATCGTCCTCTTCTCCCCCATCGCCAATGAAAAACATCGCGACCCAAATTTCCCGACGCCAGATGCGAACAATACCAACCTGGAAAACTACACCGCCGCCATGGCCGAAGTGGCCAAGGCACACGACGTCCTCTTCGTGGATCTCTTCCGTCCCTCCCAGCAGCTCTACTCCGCCGCCGCGCAAAAGGGCCAATCCCTCACCGTGAATGGCCTGCACCTCACGGAAGAAGGCGACAAAGCCCTCGCCCCGCTCATGTTCCAGAGCGTGTTCGGCCAGAAAGCCCCGGCAGGCAACTTTGAGAAACTCCGCACGGTCATCAATGACAAGAACACCGAATGGCACGCCCGCTACCGCACCGTGGATGGCTACAATGTCTATGGCGGCCGCTCCAAGCTGAGCTACGAATCTCCCAAAGGTGCCGCCAAGATCTCCAACTACGACGTGATGCAACAGGAGATGGCGCAGCGCGATGTGCTCACCGCCAACCGCGACAAACGGGTTTGGGCCGTGGCGAAAGGCGGTGATCTCAAGGTGGATGATTCCAACCTTCCCAAAGTCACGGAAGTGAAATCGAACAAGCCCGGCGCGAATGCCGATGGCTCCCACAAGTTCCTCGGCGCGGAAGAA
>JAJNBN010000103.1 GCA_021156225.1 Verrucomicrobiota bacterium
GCTTCAGTGCGGGCACGGCGGGATGCACCTTCATCAGTTCGCGCGCGATGTTGTCGCACACGGCACGGATCTGCTCAGTCGCGGTTTGACGGTCCATGGGCGGGAAAATACCGCCCGGAAACGGCCACGTCCACTCACTGTTTCTTATACTGCGCCTTCGCTTCCGGCATCCACTCCTTCAATTGCTTCACGCGGGTCTCATCCGTCGGATGCGTCCGCAGGAACTTCGGGGTGGAGGAACCGGACTTGGCGTTGACTTCGCCGAACCGTTGCCAGAAGCCCACCGCTGCCTCCGGGTCATAGCCCGCACGCGCCATATAGATCAGGCCGATGCGGTCCGCCTCAGACTCCTGACTGCGACTGTGGGGAAGTTCAACGGCCACTTGAGAGCCCAGGCCATAGGCTACTTGGATCGCCTGGGAATACTTGCTTTCGGATGTGGCGGTGCCGACGGCCTGGCCCAAACCTTGCATCGCGACGGCCCGGCTGATGCGTTCGCCGCCATGACGCGCTACGGCGTGAGCGACCTCATGGCCGATCACCGTGGCCAACCCGGCTTCATCCTTCGTGATGGGCAAAATACCAGTATAGATACCCACCTTGCCGCCCGGCAGGCAGAAGGCGTTGGCTTCCTTGCTGTCAAACACCACAAATTCCCACTGCGCATCTGGCAGATTCGCCACGGCGGCGATGCGCTTGCCCACCCGCGTCACCATCTCATTGATCTTGGCATCCTTGCTGATGGGTGTTGCGGTCTTCATCTTCTCAAACTCGGTGAAGCCCAGCTTCATCTCCTCTTGGGCATTCATGAAGTTAAACTGCTTGCGGCCTGTTTCGGGCACCGTGGTACAACCGGTGATGAAGGTGGCCACTAGAGCCGTGCTCAGGGATAGAACGGAAAGGCGAAGCCAGCGATTTTTCATGAGAGAAGTGGAGCACAGGTTTCTGGTCAGGGCAAGGGAGGTAAATAGTGCATTTTACTGCTGAATCTTAAGCTCATCTGCATCATGCTCTGTTTAACTGCATGAACATTCCGCTCGCCTATGGCCAAGGTCACTTGGAAATCGATCTGCCGGAGGACCGCACCACGGTCATTGAACCCGCGCAGACACCCGGTTTGCCTGACGAACGGGCTGCTATCTTGAACGCGCTGCAAAGCCCCATCGCGTCGGCTCCCCTGCTCCAGCGGATCAAGCCCGATGACAAGATCTGCATCCTCTTCACGGACATCACCCGCGCCACACCGAACGAGCGCATCATCCCCTGGCTGCTGGATTTCCTGAAAGATCATCCGCGGGAGAACATCACGCTGCTCAACCAGCTCGGCACGCACCGGCCCAATACCAAGGCCGAACTGGAAAAGATGCTCACGCCGGAGGTCGTGGCGAACTGGCGCGTGCTCAATCATGAGCCGGAGAACGAGGCCGAGCTGGTCCAGATCGGCACCACGCGCGATGGCACCCCGGCCTTGCTGAACCGGCACGCGATCGCGGCGGACCTGCGCATCGTCACCGGATTCATCGAGCCGCATTTCTTTGCGGGGTTCAGCGGCGGGCCCAAAGGATTGATGCCGGGCGTCGCCGGATTACGCACGGTGATGAGCAATCACGGGGTGCGGAACATCAGCAGTCCCAAGGCGACCTTTGGCGTGAACGAAGGCAACCCGCTCTGGGAGGAATTGCGTGACATCGCCTTGCGCGCCGGTCCCAGTTTCTTGCTGAACGTCACGCTCAACGAACAGCGCCAGATCACCAACGTCTTTGCAGGCGATCTGTTGCAGGCCCATAAGGCGGGCACGGAGTTTGTGCGCCAGTCAGCCATGCAGAAGGTAAAGTCTCCGTTCGAGATCGTGGTGACCACGAACAGCGGTTACCCGCTGGATATGAACCTTTACCAGGGCGTGAAAGGGATGAGTGCAGGAGCGCGCATCTTGCAGCAAGGTGGACTGCTCATCCTCGCCGCCGAATGCAGTGAAGGCGTGCCGACGAACAGTCCGTTTGACCAATTGCTTACCAGCGCCACCAGCCCGGAGGAGATTATGACCATGCTGGCCACGCCGGGCTTTGTCCGGCCGGAGCAATGGCAGGCTCAGATTCAGGCGCTTATTCAAAGACGGGCGGAAGTGCAGATCTATAGCAGCTTGCCCGAGGCATCCGTTCGTGCGTGTCACCTCACCCCCTGCACGGACATCGGTGGAGCAGTTCGTGAACGGCTGGCGAAGCTCGGTCCTGAGGCGCGGGTGGCGGTCCTGCCGCAAGGGCCATTAACCATCCCTTATCTCGGTTAACAAGGGGACTGGACGAACGCGCCCGCTTGCGTGAGATTACGCCCATGCTGTCGTTCCCTCAGACCGTACGTCTGGTTTTGCTCGGCGTTTTGCTGGGCAGTGTTTCTTTTGCTCGCGCCCAAGCTCCGGCGCAGACTGTCAACCGTCCCAATGTGGTGGTCATCATCGCGGATGATCTCGGCTATGGCGATCTGGGCTGCTACGGCCAAAACAAGGTCAAGACGCCCAACTTGGACCGCCTGGCCAAGGAAGGCACCCGGTTCACGCAGTTCTATGCGGGCAGCTCTCTGGGCAGTCCCTCACGGGCCACGCTGATGACCGGTCGTCATACTGGTCACACCAACATCCGTGGCCTCTCGACCATCGCGAGCGCGTTGTTCAGCAGTGATGTGACGATCGCGGAGGCGTTGCAAAGATCGGGCTATGAAACCGGGGCCATGGGGAAATGGGCGTTGGGCGATGCCGGATCTTCAGGTGTGCCTACGAATCAAGGTTTTGAAACGTGGAACGGCTTTCTTACGGGCGCCCACGCGCAGATGTATTATCCGCCGGCCATCTACAGTAACAAAGGCGTGATCCTGGTGAAGCAGAACGAGGAGGGCCAGAAGGGATTATACGCGCCCGACATGATCACCACCGGCGCCACCAATTTCGTCCGCCTCTTCAGCAGTAAACCGAACCTGCCGGATCGCCGCTTCTTCCTGTATTACGCGCCTCAACTTCCCCGGGCCAATGCGGATCTGGGTCGCGTAACGGGTAACGGCATGGAAATCCCCAGTGATGCCCCTTACACCGATGAACGCTGGCCGCAGCCGGACAAGAACCGCGCCGCCATGGTCACCCGTTTGGACAGGGACATCGGCAAGGTGATGGATCGGCTCAAGCAGTCCAAGGTAGATACAAATACTGTGGTGATCTTCACCAGCGATAACGGACCGTGGCGCGCGGGCGGTTCTGATCCCGCCTTCTTTAATGCCGCCGGTGGTTTGCGTGGTCAGCGCGGTGAACTGTATGAGGGTGGTCTGCGAGTGCCGCTCATCGTCTGGTGGCCCGGCCAGGTCGCCGCCAGCAATGTGGTGGATGCCCCGTGCGCCATGTGGGATATCTTGCCAACCATCTGAGAACTGACTGGCACCCGCGCCGCCAACAATCTGGATGGACGTTCCTTGGTCCCGGCCTTGAAGGGCAAAGCCTTCTCGCCTGCGGAGTATCTTTACTGGGAGTTGCACAATGACGGCTTCACCCAAGCCTTGCGCCAAGGAGATTGGAAAGCGGTCCGTCCCCATGGCAAGCCGATGGAACTCTACAACCTGAAGCTGGACCCGCAGGAAAAGAAGAATGTCGCCGCCCAGCATCCCGACGAAGTCAAAAAAATCTCCGACCTGATGGCGCAAGCCCGCACGGATTCAGATCAATGGCCGGTGCCCGAACCGGCTGCCCAGCCGTGATAAGGCCAGGCGGTAGCGAGTGTTTGCACTCCAGTTGGCATTAGACAACCCGCCCGGCCCTCACTATCCTCCCGCCCATGCACCATCACCAACATGCCCCCGGTTCGCATTTGCAGGAAGACCCCTGGCGCGTCTTCCGTATCATGGCGGAGTTCGTCGATTCCTTTGATACGATGTCCAAAGTGGGACCGGCGGTGACGGTCTTCGGCTCCGCCCGGACCAAGCCCACGGATCCGTATTACAAAGCTTCGGTCTCTTTGGGCAAGGAACTGGCCAAGCATAACATCGCGGTGATCACGGGTGGCGGTCCCGGCATCATGGAAGCGGCCAACCGCGGCGCGTATCAGGCCAAGGGGAAATCGGTGGGCCTGAACATCAAGCTGCCGCATGAGCAGAGCGGCAATCCCTATTCCAACATCCCGATCGATTTCCATTATTTCTTCGCGCGCAAGGTCTGCTTCGTGAAGTACAGCATGGGCTTCGTTTACATGCCGGGCGGCTTCGGCACCTTGGACGAATTCTTCGAAGTGGCCACTTTGGTGCAGACACAGAAAATCTCCCGCTTCCCGCTCATCCTCTATGGAAGCGATTATTGGAGCGGCCTGATCAAGTGGATGAAAACCACGCTGGAAGGCAAGAAGCTCATCAGCCCGGGTGACCTCGATCTCGTGAACCTCACCGATGACGTGCATGAAGCGGTGAGCATCATCCTGGATTACCGCCGTCGCATCGGTCCGCCGGAAGACGTTCCGCCCGCCTTCAGATAACCACCATGTACGAGCTTACCAAGCTGGAGAATGGCTTCACCGTGGCCACGGCCGCCATGCCGCACATGGCCGGCGTGAGTGCCGGCCTGTGGGTGGGTGTCGGCGGGCGTTATGAGAATGTGGCGTTGAATGGCGTGTGCCATTTCATCGAGCACATGCTCTTCAAAGGCACCAAGCGCCGGAATGCCAAACAGATCTCGCAAGCAGTGGAAGGTGTCGGCGGTTATCTGAACGCCTTCACCGGCGAAGAGCAGACCTGCTTCTACGCCCGTGCTCCGCGTGACAAGCTGGATAACCTGCTGGATGTCTTGTTCGACATGGTGCTGCACTCCCGCTTCGACACGGTGGAGATCGACAAGGAGCGCAGCGTCATCAAGGAAGAGGTGGCGATGTATCTCGATCAGCCTGCTTCCCACGTGATGGAGTTGCTGAACGAAACGCTGTGGCCCAAGCACCCGCTGGGACGTCCACTGACCGGCACCTTGGAAACTCTCGATGGGCTTCGCCGCGACGAACTCGTCTCCTATCTGAAGTCTCACTACGTCGCACCGAGCGCATTACTTACGGTAGCCGGACGGGTGAAACATCAAGAGGTCGTCGCACTGGCGAAGAAGCTGTGCAAGCCTTTCGCCCCCGGCAAACGCGCGACATTCGTGCCGGTGACGCCCGCGCAGACAGATCCGCGCGTGCATCTGCACACAAAAGACATCGAGCAGACCCACCTAGCGCTTGGTTTGCGCACTTGTTCACGGCATGACGAACGGCGCTTTGCCTTACGCCTCTTAAACGTCATGCTGGGCGAGAACATGAGTTCCCGGCTTTTCCAAGTGGTGCGCGAAGATCACGGCCTTGCCTACTCCATCCAGAGCGGACAGAACTCTTTTGATGATACGGGCGCCCTGATCATCAATGCCGGAGTAGATACGGAGAAAGCCAGGCCCGCGCTCAAACTGATCGTGCAGGAGTTGAAACGCATCCGGGAGAAACTGCCCAGCGCCACCGAAATGCGCGAAGCTCGCGACTATCTGCTGGGCCAGATGGATCTCAGCCTGGAGAGCACTGAGAACCAGATGATGTGGCTCGGCGAACAGCTCCTCGGCTACGGCCGCATCATGAAGCCCGAGGACACCAAACGGCGTCTGGCGGAAGTGAAACCTTCCGATATCCGCGCCGTCGCCCGTGAATTTTTCAAGCCGGAACGCATGAGCCTCGCACTCGTAAGCCCGATGAAAAGTGATCGCGGATTGAAGGAGCTACTGAGTACGTAAGGGAGAGAGGTATTTGACGCCTAGCCAGCGAATCGCTACCTTAAGGCTATGGACTACCGAAATGTCATTACTATCAACCCGAACAAACGCAGCGGTAAGGCGTGTATTCGTGGTTTGCGCATGACGGTTCAGGACGTCCTCGAATACCTCGCCAGCGGCATGAGCATGGAGGAAATCCTTGCGGATTTCCCCGATTTGACGCGTGACGATATTTTTGCCTGTCTGGCCTATGCAGCAGATCGTGAACGGCGTCTGGGCACTCCCCCTGCATGAAGCTGCTGTTCGATCAGAATTTATCTCCAAAGTTGTCCACGCGGCTGAGTGACATTTATCCCGGCAGCCAGCATGTAAAAGATTACGAACTTCAAGAGGCGGAAGACCCTGTGGTATGGACCTTCGCCAAGGACAATGGTTTCACCATCGTCTCCAAAGATTCTGATTTTGAACAAAGAGGCGTACTGTATGGTCACCCGCCTAAACTCGTATGGGTGAGACTTGGCAATTGCTCAACTGCCCAAATCGAGGAAGCTTTACGCAAGTATTCAGTGGTCATTCATACCTTTTACGAAGACCCGGTGGAATCCGTATTGGTGATCCCTTAAATCTTACGCGTTGCCCATGCGCCCGCTCATCACTGAGATCACGACCCAGCATACGCCGAGCACGCTCGCGGCGTCACTGCATGCGGAGCGGGGTGTGGTGGTGCTGCGGAGCGGGATGGCGGATTCTCCGCAGTCGCGTTACTCCTTCGTCACTGCCCGACCTTTTCTCACGTTTCGTTCGTTCGGTTCTCGCTGTGAACTGCGCTCGCAGAATGGCTTGCAGGAAGTCTTCGGTAATCCGTGGCATACGCTGGATTCTCTGATGTCCCGCTACGAGTTGCTAGATGAACTCGACCTGCCCTTCCCTGTAGGCGGCTGCTTCGGCTACTGGGGGTATGACCTCAAGAACTTCGTAGAGCCCAAGCTCACGCGCAACGCGGTCAATGATCTGGAACTGCCGGACTGCCATGTGGGCTTTTACGACAGTCTCGTCGTCTTTGATCATCGGCTCGGTAAGACCTGGCTCATTATCACCGGCTTGAACGTGGATGGTTCGCGCAGTGAAGAGACGGCGAATCAATCTGCGCTGTGGTGGCAGGAACAATTAGAACACGCTCCGGAAGATCAGCCCCATCCCGGGCTGGACCGCCCGCCTAAGGCATCAACCGTCACTTCCAGCTTCACGCGCGAGCAGTTCATTGCGCGGGTGGAACGCGCTCAACGCTACATCTGGAGCGGTGACATCTATCAGGTGAATCTCGCGCAACGGCTCACCGCACCGTTGACCACCTCGCCGTGGAATTTCTTTGAACGACTCGCTGAAGTCTCCCCGGCTCCGTTTGCCGCATATCTGGATTGTGGTGATTTCTCGCTAGCTTCCTCATCGCCGGAGCTGTTCTTGCGCTTGAGCGGTTCGCATATCGTCACCCGGCCCATCAAAGGCACGCGACCACGTGCGCATGATCCAGTGCGCGATGCGCAGCTTACTTACGAACTCCAGACGAGTCCGAAGGAAATGGCGGAGTTGGTGATGATCACCGACCTTTTGCGCAACGATCTTGGCCGCGTCTGCGAATACGGCTCAGTGCAAGTGCCGGAACTGGTGCGGCTGGAGCGTTACGCACAAGTGCAACATCTCGTTTCCACGGTGGAAGGCCGTCTGCGACCAGACGTCACTCATTTCGCCGCGTTCGCTTCGTGCTTCCCCGGTGGAAGCATCACGGGTGCACCGAAGATCCGAGCCATGGAGATCATCGATGAACTGGAACAGGTGGCTCGCGGGCCTTACACGGGATGCATCGGCTACCTAGGATTTAATCGTGAGAGCCAGTTGAATATCACGATCCGCACGGCGGTCTGTCAGGGTGACCAAGTCCACTTTCACGTCGGCGCGGGCATTGTTGCGGATTCAGTTTCTGCGGCGGAATACGATGAGACGCTGGCCAAGGCGCGGGGCTTCCTTGCTGCGCTGCAATTGCAACCCCAGCCGGAATATCGTCCCGCAACAAATCAAGCATCATGATGGTTTTTCTCAATGGCGAGTTTGTTCAGGAAGCCGAGGCAAAAGTTTCGGTGTTCGATCGCAGCTTCATGTATGGCGATGCGCTGTTCGAGACGATGCGGGTGCATAACGGCAAACTGTTTCAGTGGAGTCAGCATTGGGTGCGTTTGGAGCAAGGCGCGATCACATTAGGCCTCCATGTGCCCTTCACCATGACCGAAGTCTTGGCGAAAGCGGCGGAATTGCTCCGGCTCAACCAAGTGGTGACCGGCGTTTTGCGGCTGCATCTGTCGCGTGGTGTGGGCATGCGTGGTTATTCGCCCAAAGGCGCGGACCATCCGTTCTTGGTGCTCACCACCCATCCGGCACCGGCGGGCAATCAGCTCAACCCTCCTTCATGGACCTTGGCCACTTCCTCGTATCGGTTGCCGGTCGGGAACCCGCTTTCGCTGCCGAAGCATGCGAATCGCCTTTTACAGGTGCTGGCCAAGCAGGAAGCACAGGCACAGGGAGCGGATGAGGCGCTGTTACTGAACACCGCAGGCGAAGTCGTGGAGGCTGCCAGCGCGAATCTCTTTTACATCCAGGAGAACCACATCTGCACGCCACCGCTTTCCAGCGGGGCCTTGGCGGGTGTGACGCGTGAGCTCGTTTTCAAGCTGTGCCGGGAGCTGGATTTTGATTGTCAGGAGCGGAGCATCACGCCTGCTAAACTGTTAGAGGCAAAAGGTGTGTTTCTGACCCTGAGCACATTGGGCATTGTAGAGATTTCGCGCATCGATGGGGCTCTGCTTGCGAGTTCCTCGATTGTGAGCGCTTTGCAGGCGGTTTATAGAGAGGTGTTGCTGAAGGAGACGGCAGCACCGCAAAGCTGAGTTCTTACCTCTGCTCTTCTCGCAAGCGGTCATGATATTCGATCAAGAGCCTGAGGTTTCTTGGTTTCATTATCCCGATCATCGCGATACCGACGTATAAACCAACTTTTACGAATCCGATCCCGACGAAAATCCCCACCAAGAAGCCAATCGGAAACCCCTCCCCAGCGGCATCCGGGGTCAGTTTGAAAATCATATTGAGAAGCATCGCCAGGGCTACGGCGAAGACGATCGCTATCAGCAAATGAGCAATGGCCATCCATTTGCCAATACC
>JAJNBN010000104.1 GCA_021156225.1 Verrucomicrobiota bacterium
CATAAATCTACATTTGCGGGGCATCTGATGACGCATAACACGCAGGTCTCCATCACCGCCATGGGGCTGGGACTGACGTGGGGTATCGGCACGATCGTGCTCCTCTTCTACAACGGCGTCATCTTGGGCGCGGTGATTTTGGATTATGTGCGGGCGGATCAGTCCGTATTTCTGGCGGGCTGGTTGCTGCCGCACGGTTCGTTTGAGATCCCCGCGATCTTGATCGCCGGACAGGCGGGCTTGTTGTTGGGCGGGGCGCTGATCGGTTGGGGGAAACGGAGCAATCTGCGGCAGCGGATGCGCGAGATCGGTCCTGACCTGGTAACCCTTATCGTTGGGGTGGCTTTGTTGCTGGTGTGGGCCGGTATCATTGAAGCTTTTCTTTCCCAATACCATGAGCCGGCCATTCCCTATTCCTTGAAGATCGCGTTCGGGATGCTTGAGCTTTGTCTGCTGATCTTCTACCTGTCGCGTTCTGGCCGTAATAAACCGAAGGAGGCCAAGGCCTGATATGCGTACTGAACGTTTCCAACGGGTCATCATCCGGACGCCGGAGGGCATCGAGTTCTCGCTGCAACCGGCGGGTCCGGTGCCTCGCTGTCTGGCGTGGGTGGTCGATCTTTTCTGCATCGGGGTGATCGCCATGGCGATAGGCTATGTGGCAGGCATGATCGCTTTCATTTCGCTGGGCTTGGGCAAAGCTTTGCAGATCGTCGTTTTTTTTGTGGTCAAGCTCGGCTACGGGATAGTGTGCGAATGGTTTTTCAAGGGCCAGACGGTGGGCAAACGGCTGATGCGCCTGCGGGTGGTGGACGTGCAAGGCCTGCGCTTGCGGCCGGATCAGGTGATCTTGAGAAACCTGCTGCGCATCGCGGATATGCTGCCCGGCCCTTATATGGTGGGCGGGCTGGTTTCCTGGTTCAACCGTCGTGGGCAGCGGCTGGGAGATTTGGCGGCCAACACGATGGTCATCCGGCAGACCAAGGCGCTGGAGCCGAACCTCGACCAGATGCTGGCAGGCAAGTTCAATTCGTTGAAGGAGTATCCGCATCTGGCGGCGCGCTTGCGGCAACGGATCTCGCCCAAGGAAGCGTCCATCGCGTTGCAGGCACTTTTGCGCCGCGCTGAAATGGAGCCTCAGGCCCGCATCGCGTTGTTTGATGAACTGGCGGAACAACTGCAGACGTTGACGGAGTTTCCGCCCGAAGCCACGGAAGGCCTGACCTCCGAGCAATACGTCCGCAATGTGGTGGACGTCGTTTACCGCCCCTCAGTCAGCTCGGCGACGAAACAGGCGACGGTGAGCAGCGCCTCCTGACCAGTGCTCGTCGCAACCGCTCACGGAGACTATTTTGCTTTGCCTTCACGGAAGCCGCCCTCGCGGATCTGGCGGGAATCGAGCTGGGCGATGTTAACCCAGTCACCTTTGAGTTCCGTGACACGGTCTTGGTGGACGATCCAGTCCACGCCACCTTTGGCTTTCAGCAATACGATGGCGTCGCCGCCTTGATAGGGCATTTCCGCCGGAGTGGCTTTGCGCCAGTTGCCTTGCGTGACTCCGCGCGGGACATCGATATTCCAAGTATACTTGCCATCCGCGGTGATGATGACGGAGCCGACGTCTTTCACGCCGATCTCAGTCTGGCGGTAGATGTAGCCGTCGTTGCCTTTGTAATCCACCGTTGCGCCGATCTTGCTGAGGTTCCACTTGCCCATGAGCCACGGTTCCTTGGTAGGAGGCCCGTAATTGGCCTGGAGCGGGAAGATGATATCGGAGTGCGCTCCGAGTTTGCCGAGCTGGTTGCTGAAATCAGACAGGGTTTCGTAGCGGAAGTTCACGCCACGTTGCTTGATCATCTCGGCGAGCTCTTTCTTGATCTGCTCGCGTTGCGGGTGGGCGAAGGGCTGGTCACCCAAGCGCGTTTGAAGAAAGTTTAGCACCTCTTCCTTCGACATCAGCGGACCGTGCAATGTCCGTCGAGGAAGTTGCCTGGCTTCCGGTGCGGCGGGAGGGGTCTGAGGTTTGGCCTCCAGTGGAGGAGGAAGATTTGCTTTCGGCGGAGCAGGGGCAGTTGGCAGCTGTTTTACACCCGGATTGAAAGGGCGGATGCGTTCCCAACTGAAGGCGGTTTGTGAGCCGTCCTTGTAAAACTCATTCGGCTTCTTGCGGATGACGGGCTGCTTGCCATCGGGTGTGGCATACATGAAGACGCCCGGTTCCCACAGATCTTGGGCTGGTGATTCCAGATACTCAATCTTGTCGCCGGGTTTATACTTGTCGGCTTGAGCAAAGGCGATACCGGCAACGCTCAGCATGGAGACGGCGGCTGAGAGATGGATCAACAACCTTGTAAGTGAGACAGTTTTCATAAGCGTGCTTTGAGCGGGTAAGCGGATGAAAACTTGCTTTGAGCGCCCCATGTGGAATGGGAGAGGACGCGTCGCCCTCCTAATTCCAAGCGCAGGATACAGATTTTAGGATAGTAGGAAAGGGCGTTGTTAGGAGATGGCGCGGCACTGGGAAATCAAAACAACTCCAGCTGTTTGCCTGCTGGCCGACGAAAATGCTCGGTGCTGAGTGAAACGCGTTCGCGGTTGAATCCGTATTTGTGCGTGGCGACCTTGAAGAGTTGCTCGATCTGCTCCGCGAATATGCCTTCGCCGGACATGCGCTTGCCCCACTCGGCATTGTTCAATTGGCCGCCCCGGATGGCGCGGATGCGGTTGAGGACTTTTTCTTTGCGATCGGGGAAATGGCGGGTGAGCCAATCCTCGAACAGATCTTTTTGCTGATAGGGCAGGCGCAGGACGACGTAGCCCGCCTGACTCGCTCCGGCTTCCGCAGCGGCCTTGAGCAGCATGGGGATCTCGTGATCGTTCAGGCCGGGGATGATGGGCGCGGTCATCACGCCTACTGGAATGCCGGCACTGCTGAGCTTCTGGATGGTATCCAAGCGGTCACGCGGTGAGGCGGTGCGCGGCTCCATCACGCGGCGCAATTCGGCATCCAAGGTGGTGAGGGAGATGAAGACGCGGATGCAGTTGTAGCGGGCGAGTTCCTGCAGGACATCGATGTCCCGCGCGACGAGCGCGTTTTTGGTGATGATGCCCACGGGGTTGCGACATTCGGCGAGAACTTCGAGGCAACCACGCGTGATCTTCAGCTTGCGCTCCACAGGCTGGTAGCAATCCGTTACGCCGCTCATGGCGAGGCTCTGCGGTTTCCATTTGAGTTTGCCCAGCTCGGCGCGGAGAAGCTCGGGCGCATTCACCTTCACCATGATCTTGCTCTCGAAATCGAGGCCAGAAGAGAAGCCGAGATATTCGTGCGTGGGCCGCGCGTAGCAATAGATGCAACCATGCTCGCAGCCGCGATAGGGGTTCACGCTGGCGCTGAAGCCGATATCCGGGCTGTCGTTGTAAGCGATGATGGTGGCGGAATGATCCACCAGGAACTGGGTGCGGAGCAGGGTGTCGTCCTCTGGATTCCACTCCTCGTTCCGCTCCAGGTGGATCACCTCAAAGCGGTTCGTGGGGTTGCCAGCGGCACCGCGCGCGACTCGTTTTGCTGCATCCAATTGTGACGGAATAGACACTGCCGGAAGTTTCGCATGCAACGTAGCATTCGCAATGAGGAGATATTCACAAAGCACGAATTCTCCGAGTTAGGGGGCTCGTCTTCGATCGAATCGGCCGGGAGGGTTATGTCGCGAAGAGAAGATGCCCAGAAATCGCTTGATGCCTTGCATTTGCGATCTCGGATGCCCCTATCGTGAAGGGGCGTGCTCTAAAAGCTGCGTTCCGCCTGTTTCCATGCGGCGGCCTCGTCGGAAGGAAGCGGGCAAACCCGCATGCGGCGAAACATTATCGGCGGACCTGGTTTGTGTGTGATGGCAATGATGCCCGAAGCATAGGCGTTCCGCAGATCGCGCGCGTCAGAGACTATTTGTCGGTTCACCCGAACCATAATTCGATTGCCAACCGCGATCACGTGAAGCTCGAACCACTCCCGATCCGCCACCGCAGACTTTTGCAACGGGGATAGCCCTGTGACAGAGCCTGTTTTCAATTCGGTATTACGAGTGTTGCTCAAGACGACATGGTAGCCGTCCAAATCCCGCCCGGGACGACCGCCTCTGATGACCACGGCACCACCGGCGCCCGTTTCCAGCCAGACTTCAGCTTTTAACTGAAAATTGGCAAGGATGTCTTTTTCCCTCACCACCCCGACCTTGTTTCCAGAACCCACCAAGGCTCCGTCGGGAGTCCTTCGCCAGAAGCTGATATCGTTGACACCTCCTTTGGTTAAAATACCAGGCCCAAAAACGGTGTTCCAACCTTCCTCCAATTTGAAATCAACCGGCGGAACAAAACGCGTGGGTTGGTCATGAAACTTCCAGACGGTGGCGCCAGCCGCCGCGAACACGATGGCGAACGCGATCCCTATTTTCGCCGGGCTCCAGGTCCGGAAATTGAGGGCCGGCAAGGGGGATTTGGATTGCGGAGCCATTTCCAAACCGATCCTTTCGGCGATCGCGCCAGCAGTGGCGGGGCGTTCAACGGGTTCCTTGGCCAGACAAGCGAGGATCGTGGCACTCACCTCCGGCGGAATTTCATTGGCCAACCCCAACTCCTTTAATCTCTCCTCCAAAGCCAGCGGCGGCACATTTTGAACCTGGTTGTAGATGTCTCCCTGGTAGAATGGCGGCTGGCTGGTGAGGAGTTCGTAGAGCGTCGCTCCCAGTGCATAAATGTCATCTGATACACGAGGGACGCAGCCGTTCATCTGGTGCGGGCTCATGTATGCCGGCGTGCCGCTACGGCCCATGTTTTGGGAAACACGGCCTTTCGAATCTGCCAGGCTTGCCGCGATCCCAAAATCCGCCAGCTTTAGTACCCCACTTTTGGTGATCAGGATGTTCGCCGGTTTGAGATCGCGATGGACCACTTTTTGCGCATGCGCGTAACTGAGTCCGTCACACAATTGTTGCACCCACGGCTTGATCTCCGCCCACGAAAAGAGCCGGTTTTTCCGCTCCGCCTTTATGGCGTTCAAGCCGGCTCCTTCGATGAACTCCATGGAGATGAAGGGCACCGGGCCGGCATCTTCGTGCAAGTCGTGAATCCGGATGATGTTGGGATGGCTCAGCCGACGGCTTTTCCGCGCTTCCCGCCGCATATCTTCGAGCGCTTCCGGGTTGTGCGTGATATCGCGGGAAAGAAATTTGAGCGCGACCTCCTCATCCAGACGTTCGTCCCGCGCCAACCACACAATGCCCATGCCACCTTTCCCTAAAAAGCGGACCAAGGTAAACCGGTTGCCAATTTTCTGCCCTGGCTCGAACGCTCCTTCGGACGATTGGGATGTACCTTTCTTTGGCGAGGACACAGCCGACTGTTGTAGGATTTTTGGTTGCTGCTGGCCAATGATTTTGACGTCCGCAACGGGGGGCTCAGAACTCCCTTCTCCCGACTCATCTGGAAACGGCGGCGGTTGGCGGACCCGGCCGCGCGATTCGCGGGAAGCGACCCATTTGCGGAACTCTCCATACATGTTCGCGGGCTCGAAAAGCCCCAACCCGACGAGCCAAACGAACAAAATGCCCAAGCCCGGTACGATTTCCCCCAGCATTTGCCAGTCCTTGGGTGGCGTCAATGGTCCCAGCCACTTGCTTTTGCGCACTGGCTGATGCCCGGAAGCGCTGCCGCAATGGAGTTTGAGCGTTGGCAATCCGAAAGTCTTGTCGATGGAGCCGGGTGGACTTTCGTCAAATTCATAAACCTGCCACGGGGAATCGATGATGGTGGAAACCAGGTGCAATCCTTCCCCCTCGAATCGCTTGGCTTCGGTGGTTGTGGTGACGATGTGAGTAAAATAACGGAGGTCGACAGCCGAAACCCAGTAATTCTCCCCCAGATTTAGCAGGTAAAGGCCGCGTTCCGGTTGGCCCAGGCTGGTGCGTGTCCCATCAGGTTTTTCAATCTCCAGAACTTGGTTGGTAGCGGATAATTTGATAAATCTGGCTTCATCCGGAACCAGCCGAGCCAACTTTTTGCCCTGGTAAAGTACTGTAACGGGATGGTTGTAACCGTTAAGCGCATAGACGTGGACAGAGGCGAGGCTTACCCGATTGACAAACCATATCAAAGCGAGAACGCCCGCGAACAACCAGCAACAAAGATAGATCCAACGATTGAGCATGATCATCGAAAATCCTTTCCAGCTAATGGCATGGGCAAGAAGGTATGCTGTGGTTACTATCTGTGCGTCAGAATGATGGCAAGCCTTTAAAGCCGGGCTTTGTTGCCTCAGATAAACTCGAGAGGCCAGCGCCTAGACGCCCATACCGACTTCCTGAAACCGCATGCTGCCCAGCACTTCAAAGGGCCGGGCAGACCGGTTGCGATAAACGGGAAGGTTGTAGGAAGTTTCGGCCAGGTCGTTGGGGCGACTATCCAAAGTTTTCTGCCCCAGAATATTGGCGGTAATTTACGGGGACGCAGGCGGTCGGGGGCTCGACAACCACACTCGTAATACCTATCGGCTTGAATTTTACTCGCTCCATTTCCGCACGCCAACACGTGCGGATAACAGTTTCTAATCTGGTAATCATGGAAGAACTGGAGGATTCGTACGGCCTGAGGACGATGACAAAGAACGGTGCGCAGACTTGACCCAGAGGGCGGAAGGCCGCAGTTTTTCCGCCTATTGGAGTCCCTATAGCTCAAATGGATAGAGCAGGCGTTTCCTAAACGTCATATCCAGGTTCAATTCCTGGTGGGGACACCATCTTGCCTGGAAGATGAACAACCTTGGCCGATGGTCTCGTTCGAGCAGGACTTTTTGTTCGCCATAAACCGTTTCTGTGCAACATTGACACCCGCTGCATGACTTCCGCACCTGAGAGCCCGGGAGAAGGTTCACCGGTAACGCCAGCTTCTGCTCCGCAGGGCGTGGCGCAGGCATTATTTCCCATCGTCGGAGTGGGAGCATCTGCCGGGGGGTTGGAGGCTTTTACCAAGTTGTTGAATCACTTGCCGCCGGATACCGGCATGGCGTTTGTGCTCGTGCAGCATCTTGACCGGGATCACCCAAGCCAGCTCACGAACCTGCTGACCAAGGCGACGAGGATGCGGGTGCAGGAAGTGAAGAGCGGCATGGAAGTGGTGCCGAATCACGTTTACGTCATTCCGCCCAATGCGAATCTGGAATATGCGGAGGGTAAGCTGAAGTTGATTCCACGCGGGGATTCGCGGGTGCCGCATCCCATTGATCATTTCTTCTGTTCACTGGCCACGGAACATCATGGTTGTTGTGTGGGTGTGATTTTGAGCGGTTCGGGTTCGGATGGTGCGATCGGCGTGAGGGAGATCAAAGGGGCGGGAGGGATCACCTTTGCTCAGGACGAACAGTCCGCCACATTCGCGGCCATGCCGCAGGCCGCTGCGGACTCAGTGGATTTTGTGTTGCCGCCCGAGAAGATCGCGGCCGAACTGGCCCGCATCGGGCGTGATCCTTACCTCTCGCCGAGCCCGAAAACGGAAAGTCAGACGGTGGAAGCGGCGAATGCCAAGCATTTCCGGCGTATCCTTACGCTTTTGCGTAACCAAACCGGGGTGGATCTGAGCCAGTATCGCGACACGACCATCAAACGGCGCATCCAACGGCGCATGACGGTGCGCACCAAGCACACCGCGGCAGACTACATTGAGCTGCTGGAACGGGACCGAGCGGAGCTGGTGGCTCTGTTCGATGACGTGCTCATCAACGTCACCAGCTTTTTCCGTGAACCGGAGATGTTCGAGCAGCTTAAGAGCAAGATTTTCCCTGAGATCCTTAAAAACGAGCCGCCGGTGATCCGCGTCTGGGTGGCGGCATGCTCCACCGGGCAGGAAGCCTACTCAATGGCGATGGCCCTGGTAGAGTTCCTGGAGCAAAACCCGAATCCGCCCGGCATCCAGATCTTTGCCACCGACATCAGCGAATCCATTTCCATCGAGAAAGGCCGGCGAGGTCTTTATCCGGAAAGCATCGAGACAGAAGTTTCGCCCGAACGGTTGCGGCGGTTTTTCACCAAGGAAGAAGGTGGCTACCGCATCAGCAAATCGATCCGGGACCTGTGCATCTTTGCGAAGCAGAATGTGACATCCGATCCGCCATTCTCACGGATGGACATCGTGAGTTGCCGCAACCTGCTCATTTATCTGACGCCGGCGTTGCAACGGCACGTCATCTCCACGTTCCACTACGCGCTCAATCCCAGCGGCTATCTGGTGCTGGGCCATTCGGAAACGGTCGGGGCGAATTCTGACCTCTTCGAGCTGCTGGATCAGAAGCATCGCATCTATTCCAAGAAGGGTGCAGCCATCCGGCCATTTTCCCATTTCGCGGCGCAAGATCTGAAAACCCGGACCGCCGCCGCCGCTCATTTGCCCGTGCATGCCTCGACGCCCGGGGATTTTCAGAAGGAAGCCGATCGCATCCTGCTGGGCCGGTATGCGCCCGCCGGTGTGCTGGTGAACAGCAATCTGGAAGTACTGCAATTCCGCGGACGCACCAGTCCGTATCTGGAACCCCCGATGGGTGAGGCCAGTTTCAATCTGATGAAAATGGCCCGGGAGAGTTTGCAACTCGAATTGGGAACCGCCGTCCGCGAAGCCAAGAAGGCGAACGCGCCCGTCCGGCGCAATGTACGGCTCGACGATCAGGATACGACGCGAAAGGTGAACCTGGAGGTGATCCCGGTGAAGCTTTCGGGTTCCTCAGAGAATTGTTTTTTGATCCTCTTTGACGAAGGCAAAGAGGGTGGTTCAGCGGGGCCGCGGCAGGCCAAAAAGGAGACGG
>JAJNBN010000105.1 GCA_021156225.1 Verrucomicrobiota bacterium
TGGGCTTGGATTATTCGCTGGGTGAGATCGAGGCGTTGGCCTTGGGCGAAGTGGAGCGCATCGGAGTGTTGCTGAAACAGGCGTGCAAGAAGTTCGGCAAGGAGAGTGATGCGGAGGCGATCGTGGCGAAGGCGCGGGCGGAGTGGAATCCGGGTGGTGATCTTCTCGGTGTTTATCGGAAGGAGACGGATCGGGTGGCGCAGGCGTTTCGGGAGGCAAAGGCGGTGACGTTTCCGGTGGGGGATGAATTGCAAGTGCGGCCGGTGCCGGAGTTCATGCGGCATCTGTTTCCCACGGCGGCTTATTCATCGCCGGGCGCGTTTGAGAAACGGCAACGCGGCATCTTCTGGGTGAATGACTTGAGCGCGACGAAGACGACAGAAGCGGAGAAGCTCAAGGAGCGTCAGCAGCATTTCGGTCTGAGCCTCACGTCCGCACATGAGGCGTATCCGGGGCATCATCTGCAATTCGTGATCGCGAACCAGCATCCGCGCAAGTGGCGGCGGCTCTTCGCCCACGCGGTGTTCTACGAGGGGTGGACGTTGTGGTGCGAGCAGATGATGGTGGACTTGAAGATCGACCGTTCGCCTTGGCTGGAGGTGCAGCAGTTGCACGATGCGTTGTGGCGGTGTCATCGCATCCTGGTGGACTTGCGATTGCAGACGGGGCGCTACTCGTATGCGCAAGCGGTGAAGCATATGCAAAAGAACCTGGGCTTCACGAAATCTCGCGCGGAGGCGGATGTGAACTGGTACACGAGTTCACCGGCGGTGCCGATGAGCTACTGGCTGGGGCGCTTGGAGAATGCGCGGTTGTATCGAAGACTCGTCGAAGGGCGTGGCTGGAAGTTGAAGCAGTTCAATGACTGGTTGATCAGTCACGGGACGTTGCCGCAGGCGTGGTTGGAGAAGTATATGTTGGACTAACGGAAGTTCGGCTTCCCAATAGTGGGAAAGGGAAGAATAGCGGTGTTCGCGTCTGCTTAACCGTTTTTGTTGGACGCCAAGACCTTTTCCAGAACGAGGAGGAGTTCGCTGCCGCTGAAGGGCTTGGGCATGACGTGATCGGCGCCGAACTTGGCGGCGATGGGGAGGAAATCCACGCGGCCATCGAGCATGCCACCGGACATGGCGATGATGCGCAGGTTCGGCTGCTGCTTCCGGACGGCCTGGATGGTTTCGAGGCCGTCCTGCTCGGGCATGAGAATGTCCGTCAGCACGATATCGGGTTGGGAGGAGGTGAGGACTTGCATGCCCACCTTGCCATTGCTGGCTTCGAGGACTTCATAGCCGTGGCGCTTCAACCATAGGCAGATGGTGGTGCGGAAGGCATCATTATCATCTATGACGAGTATGCGCGGCATGTCTCAGTGGCTCTTGGCCCTATAGTTCGGTTCAGTATGTGAATCGGGCAAGTATCTTTTTCGACTATTCCTTAGCATTAACTGTCCGGGAAATATCGTTTGCAACTTGCGAAGATGAGCTATCTTGCGGCGCATGAACTTGCTGCCTTTTGGGGCTTTGCCGCCGTATCGTCCGCGCCGTTTTGTGCCGGAGCAGATCGACTTGGGGAACTGGGACCAGATCAAACCGCTCTTTGACCGTCTGGAAGTTGAAGCTGGCCAGTGTGTTACAGCAGAGGACTTCGAGCGTTGGATCTTGAACTGGGATGAATTGCGCGCAGCATCGGATGAAGAATCGGCGCGACGCTACATAGCCATGTCTTGCCATACGGAGAGCAAGGAAGCGGAGGCGGCGTATCTGCACTACGTGGAGAAGATCGATCCGGAACTGAAGCCGAGAAACTTCGCGTTGGAAAAAATCTACCTGGCGAATCCGCTACGGAAGAAACTGGAGCAGGCACGCTTCGCAGTGTTCGATCGCAGCATCCAGAATCACGTGGCGCTGTATCGCGAGGAAAACGTGGCGCTGGAGACGGAGGAAGCCAAACTGGGCCAGCAATATCAGAAGCTGATGGGCAGCCTGATGGTGACCTTTAAGGGCGAGGAAAAAACGCTCACGCAAATGGGCCGTTTCCTAGAGGAGCCGGACCGCGCGCTGCGCCAGCAAGCATGGGAATTGATCGCCAACCGCCGCTTGCAAGAGGTGGACAAGGTGGAGGAACTCTTCGACGGACTAATCAAGTTACGCGAACAGATCGCGAAGAATGCGGGTTACGCGAACTATCGCGACTACGCCTTCAAGCTGCGCGAGCGGTTTGATTACACGCCGGAAGATTGCGCGAAATTCCATCAGGCCATCGAAGATCACTTCATCCCGGTGGTGAAGCAATTGCAGGCGGAGCGCAAGAAGCAGCTCGGGGTGGAACAGTTGCGCCCGTGGGATCTGGCGGTGGACCCGTTCAATCGTGCGCCCTTGCGACCATTTGAAAAAGTGGACCAGATGGTGACGAATACGCAGAAGATATTCGACCAGATCGATGCGGGCCTGGCTGCGGGCTTCAAGCAGATGCGAGATCTCAAGCTGCTGGATCTCGACAACCGCAAGGGCAAGGCTCCCGGCGGTTATCAATCCACGCTGAACGAGGCGCGTTTGCCCTTCATCTTCATGAACGCGGTCGGTGTGCAACGGGATGTCGAGACGATGCTGCACGAGGCGGGACACGCGTTTCATGCACTCGCTACCCGTGAGCAAGATATCTACGCTTATCGCGGTGCGCCCATCGAGTTCTGCGAAGTCGCCTCCATGAGCATGGAACTGCTCGGGAACGAGTTCATCGAGGAGTTCTACAATGAGACAGATGCCAATCGCGCGCGCAAGACGCATCTGGAAGGCATCATCGGCATCTTCCCGTGGATCGCCACCGTGGATGCTTTTCAGCACTGGATCTACACGCATCCAGGTCATAGCCGCGCGGAGCGAAAGGCCGCGTGGCTCGCGCTCATGGACCGCTTCGGCGGTGCCACGGAGTGGGCGGGCTACGAAGAGGCAAGAGGTTACCTGTGGCATCGTCAGTTGCACATCTTCCTTTATCCCTTCTACTACGTGGAATACGGCATCGCGCAGTTGGGCGCGCTGCAAGTGTGGGCGAACTCGAAGGCGGACAAGGCCAAGGCATTGAAAGCCTATCAGGACGCGCTGGCCTTGGGCGGTTCACGGCCATTGCCGGAATTGTTCGCGGCCGCGGGTTGCCGGTTCCAGTTCGATGGTCCCACGGTGCAGCCGCTGGTGAAGCTCGTGACGAACGAGCTGGCCGGCATGAATTAGCGGGCACTCGATCACCTCCGCCATGACGGACGATCCTCGCAATGCGTCGGCACCTCCGGCGCCCGTGCCGCCGTCTGGTCCCCCATGGTATCGGACGGTGACGGGCTGGATCTTGCTCATCAATATCTCGGTCTTCCTGCTGCAGATCTTTTGGGACAACGATGCGCGGCAGATGACCATGAAGGGCGCGCTCAGCCTGGACGGCATTAGGGCGGGAAAATGGTGGCAATTGCTGACCTACCAGGCCTTACACGGTGGTTTTCTCTACGTGAATTGGAAGTTCCTGCTGGTGGGAGTCGTGCATCTTTCCTTCAACTGCGTCGCCATTTATGTGATGGGCCGCGTCCTGGAGCCGGGCATCGGCAAGTTCGGACTGGCCCGGGTGTATCTGGTGAGCGGCGTGGTGGGCGGATTATTGCATGTCTTCGTGGCGTGGGTATGGCCGGATCATTTCAATCGTGGGGTGGTCGGCGCCTCGGCGGGAGCGTGTGGGCTGGTAGCGATGTTTGCCACGCTTTTCCCTCAGGAGAAACTGAAAGTACTGCTGTTCTTAGTTTACCCCGCCACCATGAAGGCCGATACGCTGCTGTGGCTCATGCTCATCATTTCCGTGTTCGGCCTGAGTGATGTGTTTCAGGACGGCATCGCCCATGCGGCGCATCTGGGCGGGATGGTGGCGGGCATTTATTTCGCGAAACGTTGGCAGCGGAAGATGGTTCCGCCCAACGGCTGAAGAATTCCATCCTGTCAGCAGACAAATTTTCCGGCTATCTACGTCTGACTAGGTGAGCATGACGGATCTGCAACGCATCGAGGGCCTCTACGATGAGCACGCCCGGACGTTGCATGCCTTTCTTCTGAACTTCACGCGGAGCGAGGCGGATACGAAAGACCTCCTGCAGGAACTCTTCATCAAGCTCGCCCGCCAGCCGAAGTTGCTGACCGGCCTCCGCGATGAAAAAGCCTTCCTCCTCCGGCTCGCGCACAATCAAGCCATCGACCTCATCCGCCGCAATGCCAGCAAAGGTCGCACAGTGGATGAACTCACTGAAGCTTCAGACGGCATCTTCCAAGATGTCGCGGATCCGGACACTAACGCGTTCCGCAAGGAACTCTCGCTGGCCTTGGGCGAACTGCCCGTGGAACAACGCGCGGTAGTGCATCTGAAGCTGTGGGAGGGGATGACCTTTGAGGAGATCGCGACCACGCTGGAGCTGTCGCCGAACACGGCGGCCAGCCGGTATCGCTACGGATTAGACAAACTTCGGGCGCGCTTGCGTCCACTCTATGACGAGATCAAGTAAATGAAACCGGACGATTTCGAATCACAATTGCAACGGCAGCCGTTGCGCGGCCTGCCCGCCGTATGGCGAGCGGAGATTTTGTCCGCCGCGCAGGAAGCGGTGGCGCAGGCGGAACCGGTGAAGCCACTAGTGCCGGTCTCATGGTGGCGGGAATTGCTCTGGCCCTGCCCGCAAGCATGGGCGGGCTTGGCCGCCGTATGGGTCGTGATCTTCGGATTGAACTGGGCGAACAACCGTCCCGCTGAAGGACAAACGCTGATGGCGCGGCGGGAACTGACGCCCGAAGAGCGCATGGCGTTCATCGAGCAGCAACGGTTGCTCGCGAGCTTGTTGGAGGCGCAGGTGGTCGTGAGCCCGCCACCACCAGCCGAAAAGATACATCCGCCGCGCAGTGAAGTGGATGTGGATCGCCGCCGGGCATATCGAAAAATAAGCGAAACATTTTTTGTCTAGTGGTTATTAAACCAGCAGACGCCAGGGAGGAGAAACGGGTATGATTGAACCGAAGCAGAGCATTTGGGAGCGGTCATGGGATTGGCAGACACCTGCGCTTCAATTCTGGAAGCGGCTCTGGGCGGCAGCTCGCAAGGTGTTGGCTTTCTTAACACTCAGAACACTGGTTTTCATGACCGCCTGTATGGCCACGTTCGTGGCCCTGTTTTATGCTGTGGAGAACTGGCGGGGAAAGACAGCGTGGGAGAAGCATAAACGGGAGATGGCAGTTAAGGGGGTGAATCTGGATTGGGATTCTTACATCGCCACAAATAGTCATTTACGAGTTAAAGCTGAATCGGAAGAAGTCAGCTTGGTCAGGTCGGTGCTGCAACGTTCTGTGGTGGTTGTCACCACGAATGCTCCCGGGTTCCCGCTATCGCCCTATCATCTGGCGTTCAGTCATCTGACTTGGCCGCCCACGTTTGAGGAGATGCAGCGGTTACGCAAGCACAGCGCCGATCAGATCACCCGTGAACGTCTGATTGAGCACGGGGGCAAGCCGGTAGAGTTTGATGCGTCGGCATTTTTGGGGAAACCGGCCCACGAAGCAGCGATCGCATTAGCGGCGAAATCCGGCCTGTCTATCGAAGTAGTAGTGGAGCGGCGATATCTCGGGGGCAACTCAGTGCTCCGGGAGGAGATGTTGAAATCCCTGCAAGGGATGGATTCGCTGGATGTCATCAAATTGCTCGTCGAATCATCAGCGCTGACTTTGGTGCCCAGTGAGACGCGGGGGACTTTTTATCTCAAGCAAGATACCTCACTTGATTCCTTTCGGGCTTGGTATGCCTTGCATGAGCCTCTGCTGGACAAGCTTTTCACTGGCATCATGGCCAAAGGAATGAAGCTGGATGCCAATCTTCAAGATCCATTGCGTAGTGCCATACCGAGCTATGTGGCCGTTCGGACATTGGTCCAGGGGCTGACTGCCGGAGCCCAATTTGCGGTGGTGGATGGAAATCCAGACATGGCGATCCTGTATGTGAGGCGGATTTTGGAGCTCACGAAGTTATTGAAAGACGGACACTGGCATCTCATGGCCGTCATGATCGAGTCTCCGAGCTTATATATGAGCGGACAACCGATATTCGGTGGTTTGCAAACAGGTGCGTTTCGGGCGAAGCATCTGGCGCAGTTGAAGGAAATGTATGGTGAGATAAATCTGATCCGTGATTACGTGCGCTCGGTTGATGAAGGGGAGCGCTTGCATCGGGCTTTTGGGATGGAACATTTTACCCGTGGTGATCTGATTTGGATGTTTGGTGATAGCAAGCTGGTCGATGAAAAAGGGCTTAATTGGTTTCACATCGCTTTGAAATACGTGCCACGGGGATGGGTATATCAGAATCTTGTGAATTTCGATGAGGTCTCGCAAAAATTCATGGACACTATCCACTTGGAGACGGATGAGGTGGATACTGGTTTGATAGACCGTTACGCGACGGAACTTGGGCAGCATGAGAAGGATAACAGTCCCTATTTCTTTCTGGCTGGAAGATCGATCATCGATCATCGGGGAGTGTTACAAGCCATGCTCATGCATCAGTCGGCGGTGCATCAACTGATTATCGCCTGTGCGCTGGAAGAATATCTGCTGCAACGCGGAAAATATCCGGAGAAACTGGATGAGCTGATGCCGCAGTATCTGGCCAAGATACCCCGTGACGTCGTTGATGGGAAACCGATGCGTTATCGCCGGGAAGTCCAGGACTCTTTTGTCCTCTATTCCGTCGGCTGGAACCGCAAGGATGAAGGCGGGGTGGTCAAGGAAACGACCAACGTCAAAACGTTTCCCCATTTTGGCTTCACCTATGCCAGCAAGGACAAGACGCAGGGTGATTGGGTGTTTCGATCCAAGCCATTGGTGGTGCCTTGATAGCCGTTTTACCCCCGGAGAAACTTTTCTTCACTTCACTTGAACCTTTTCTCGCGGTCTTCATTCCACTGAGCAAAGATGCTGGCAGTGGGCGACTCGGAACATTTGCCTGTGGCGGAAGCCCGGGCGGGGGATGCCAAGGCGTGGGACATACTGTTCCGACGCTATCAACTGCCTCTCTATGCCTACGTCATGGAACTCGTGCGCCACGAACAGACCGCCCTGGATGTCGTCCAGGAGACGTTCATCAATGCGGTGCGGCACCTGAAATCGCTGCGGGAAGAGGCGCGGTTCGGCTCGTGGCTCTTCAGCATCGCCCATCAAAAAGTGGTCCAGCAATGGCGGCGTAAGGGACGGGAACGGGAGTGGCTGACGGATGGCATGATGGAAGGCGGCGTGGAATTCGCCACCGCAGAGGCCGGACCGGATGAAAGCCTTGTCGGGCAGGAAGATCAGGCGGAGTTGCTGAAGCATTTAGAACGATTGCCACTCGCGCAACGTTCCGTGATAGTGCTGCATTACCTGGAAGATTTTTCGATCGAAGAGATCGCGAGCATCACCGAAGTGCCATTAGGCACAGTGAAATCGCGATTGCACCACGCGCGCCTGGCCTTGCGCAAACAACTGGAAGGGAGTTCACGATGAAGACCGTTTGCGAACAGGCGGTTCTTGTTTTTGGAACGCGGCTGTGTGCTAAGAGCACCAGCCGCAGCGCGTCCTTCTATTTCACACCGTTAGGAAGTTTTCACGTGCTGCGGCTGGACCTGCTGGCGCAGGACGCAGCCGCGGTCCACCAGCAAGGCCCGCTTCCGTCAGGCCATATCTCAACCTGCATATCTTATGCGTAAACCGCTGTTGGATAAATACCGTTCCGCTGAACCGGCACTTGATGCGATCCGGAGCCAAGTGATCGCCAGCGAACTGAGTGCAGAGCCGCCATTGGGCTTCTGGGCGACGTTGTGGCTGGAATTATTCGTGAAGCCGCGCCTGGCTTGGGGCGGCATGGGGGCAGCGTGGTTGGTGGCGCTGATTTTGAATGTCAGCAGCGGTTCTGAACAGCCGGTCACTCAGATGGCGCGGCAGCCGAAAGAAACTACGCAAGAGGTGATGCAGATGGTGCGGGAGCAGCAAAGGATGAGAGACGAGTTGCTGGGCATCGGCGTGGTCTCAGTGGATTTGAGCCCGGCGGACCGCCCGCGTGACGGCCTGAAACCGCGCAGCGAACGGCGGGAAGAGTTTGCGGTGGTCTGAGACCAAGGAGAATTTCTATGAGTGATACAACTACATCCACTCCCGCAAGCGATGCCAAGCCGCTGCCGAAGAAGCGTTCCTGGCGTTGGCGCTTCTTCCGGTTCGTGGTGCTGAGTTTCGCCGCTTTGGTGACGTTATTTGTCCTGTTCCACGCCGTAGAAAACTGGCGCGGAAAACGGGCATGGGAGCAATATCGTAAAGAGCAGGAGGCGAAGGGCGGAAAACATCGCACCTGGATAATGGGTGGTAAAATCGACTTGAAGGGCTGGCAAAAAGACATCTTCTCCAGCACCAATATGCAACACCGCGCTGAGCCTGGCGATCCAGCTGAAGATGTGCTCTATGCCTTGAAGCAATATGATGATGAATTGGCAGAGCTGCTAACCGCCAGTGCAACGCGTCCACTCGCCCGCTTTGACATCAAGTACGCGGAAGAAGATAAAGCGGGCATACTCCTTCCTCACTTGGCATTCATCAAAGGAATCATCCAAACTCTGCGCTTACGCGCCGTCGCCGACTTGTCGGCGGACAAACCCGAACAAGCTTTTCAAGATGTCAGCCTGATGTTCCGTCTGATCGACTCCATCGAGTCTGAACCCATCCTAATCTCCAAATTGGTGCGATTTGCGTGCATTCAAATCGCGGTTGGGACGATTTGGGAAGGATTGGCGGATCATCGCTGGCAGGATGCCCAGCTAGAGCAACTGCAGGCCAAACTTGCGACTTACGATTTCGTTAAAGATGGGACGATTGGTTTCCAAGGCGAACGTCTCTTCGGCAACAGCATCATCGAATACCTCTACAAACAGCCACATATGTTGGGCATGATTTCCGACTTGGGAGGAGCCGGTAAAAATCCCAATTTGAACATTGGAAAAGCTCCATATTATCTTATTCCTTCAGGTTGGTTTCAGCTGGAGCAACTAAGCTACAACAAGGCATTCCAAGAGTTCATCTTAGTCCCGGCTCCGCAAGACAAGCACCATCTGGACATCACCAAACTGAAAGCAGCCAAAGTGGAAATGGAACGACAAACGGCCAACAAAGACGCTTTTTATCTGATCCGTAACCATCGAGTGCTTATCCAACTTTTACTACCAGCCATCGGCAATGTGTTCCAAAAGAGTGCCTATGCTCAATCGACTTGTGACCTGGCTGTCGTCGCTATCGCTCTCGAACGCTACTACCTCAAGAACAAAAGCTATCCCTCATCTCTGGGTGCTCTGGTCCCAGATTATGCCACTATCCTTCCCTTGGACATCGCTGGCCAATCCCCTTTCAAATATGAGCGGCAATCGGCTGATTCGTTCCGGCTCTGGTCCATTGGTTGGAATCAAAAGGATGATGAAGGGAAAAGCGAGAAGCAAGGAAAGGGCAGATCTGAATCCATCAAGATCGAGGAAGGCGACTGGACATGGCCGCAAGTTGAGAAAGCTCCCAAACCGAAGGAAGGCGGTTTTGAATAACTGCTTCCCGGCTTGCGGGTTATGCGCATTGGGTGTTTGTTTAGGACATGCACGCGTATCAGTTGATGGAACATGGGAAGCCTGGGCGTTTTGAATATCGTGAGGTTGCGGACCCGGTGCCATCGGCGGATGAAGTGGTGGTGCGGGTGCGCGCTTGCGGGTTGAACCATCTGGACCTGTGGACGGAGAAAGGCGAACTGCCCACGCCGATCCAATTGCCACGCACGCAAGGTGGCGAGGTGAGCGGGGAGATCATCGCGCTAGGCGCGGATGTGGATCAGTGGAAGGAAGGAGATCGCGTGGCCATCCAGTCGAATCTCTTTTGCGGCACTTGTGAGTTTTGCCAGCGCGGGGATGAATCCATCTGTCTGAAGAGTGAGTTGCTCGGTGTGCAGCGGGATGGTGGTTTCGCGGAGATGGTGCTGGTACCGGCACGGGCCTTGGTGCGGTTGCCGGATGCGGTGGACTTCGCCACCGGTGCGGCACTCACTCTGGCGGCAAGCACGGCGATGCATATGTTGACGGATCGCGCAGAGGTGAAACCGGGCGATTGGGTGTTAGTGATGGCGGGGGCGAGCGGAGTAGGTTCCGCCGCGGTGCAGATCGCGAAGCAGCTCGGAGGAAAAGTCATCGCTACAGGTTCATCGGCGGAGAAGCGCGAGTTTGCCAAGCAGCTCGGCGCGGATTTTGTGGTGGATACATCAGCACCGGATTGGGCGGTGGAGGTGCGGAAGATCACGAACAAGCGTGGTGTGGATGTGGTGGTGGAGCACATCGGTGGTCCCGTGCTCGAACAGATTTTCCACTGCCTCGCGAGAGGCGGGACCGTGGTGACTTGCGGTGCGACCGCAGGACGGGAAATCACTTTGAATCTCTGGCCGCTCTTCGTGAAGCAGCAAAGGCTCATTGGCAGCTACGGGCGCAATCGCGCGGACTTGCAAGCCACGCTAGAGTGGGCGGCGGAAGGCAAGATCAAGGCAACGATCGATGCCATCTATCCTTTGGCTGAAGCGGGCAGGGCGTATGAGCGGCTGCACGCGCGGCAGGTGCTGGGCAAGGTGTTGGTGGAGCCGGGGATGACGAAGGCGGATAAATGGTCAAAACGGGGCAGCGGGCCTTCCTTCTAACAATCTGCAGCGAGCTAGTCCAAGATTGTTAACCTTCTGCCATCAAGCGAGTTGTAAAATCTTCGTGCAGAATTGTGTCATTTATGTGACAACCTGTGCGCCATGTTTTCACTGCAACAGCTATTTGGTGAAGGTGACAAGTTTTTCGATCTGCTGGAAGCCAGCGCGGAAGAGGCGCGGAACAGCATGCGTTGCCTCGTTGATTTCCTGAAGACCCCGAACAAATCGGGTTCGATGGATGAGTTCGTGATGACGCGCCGGAAGGAAAAGCGCATCACCGAGCAGATCAGTGAAGCGCTGGTGAATACATTCGTCACCGGGCTGGAACGCGAGGAGATCGAGGAGCTGTCGCACGCGCTCTACAAGATTCCCAAGACGGTGGAGAAATTCGCCGAACGCTACAATCTGGCGGCGGACCAGATGAAGGATGTGGATTTCAGCCGCCAGGCGGAAGCGGTGGAGAAGACGGCGGAGATACTGGTGCAGATGGTGAAGGTGTTGCGCAAGCTGCCGCCCCTGGAAAAAGTGAAAGAGCTGAACGACCGTCTCCAATACGTGGAGGGCGAGGCGGACAAGGTGATGGTGGATCTCCTGCGCGAACTTTACAGCGGCAAGTATGATCCCATCAAAACGATGATCGCGAAGGATCTCTACGAATTGCTGGAGAAGGTCGTGGATCGTTGCCGCGATGCGGGCGGTGTGGTGACGCACATCGTGTTGAAGAATTCGTAAGCGTGCGCACGTCATGACACTGATCCTTTGCGTCATCCTGGTCGCGTTGATTTTTGAATACATCAACGGCTTTCATGATACGGCGAATTCCATCGCGACAGTCGTGGCCACGAAGGTGATGACGCCACGGCAGGCGGTGGCGATGGCGGCGATCTGCAATCTGGGCGGGGCGTTGATGGGGTCGGCGGTGGCGAGCACCATCGGCAAGGGACTGGTGGATATCGATTATGTGACCTCGGCGACGATCCTGTGCGGGTTGCTTTCGGGCATCATCTGGAATCTCATCACCTGGTATTACGGCATCCCTTCGAGTTCCAGCCATGCGCTCATCGGCGGGTTAGTCGGTTCTACGCTGGCGGCGGCGCATGGGAATTGGGATGTGATCTATTTTACGGAGAAGGGCGGGCTCTTGCAGAAGGTAGTGATTCCCATGCTGGTCTCACCGATCTGTGGCATCGTCATGGGCTTTGTCATCATGGGTTTCCTGTATTACCTGCTCCGGAAATGGCGGCCGCATACCGTGAAAAAGGTGTTCGGTAACTTGCAGATCTTCAGTGCCGCCGGCATGGGCGTGGCCCATGGATTGAACGATGCCCAGAAGACGATGGGCATCATCGCGCTGACCTTGGTGGCGGGGACGAAGGCGGGCGCGCTGGATCAGGTGCCCAACTTCATGGACTTTCTAGTCACGCCAGAGCCTGCGGCCGGAGCCAAGCTGGAAGTGGCCATGTGGATCAAGGTCACTTGCGCGCTCACGATGGCGGCAGGCACGTGGGCGGGCGGCTGGAAAATCATCAAGACGCTGGGGCATAAGATGGTGCGGCTCCAACCGGTGCATGGGTTCGCTGCAGAGACAACGGCGGCCACGGTGATCGGGGTGGCGAGTTTCGCGGGCATCCCGCTTTCCACCACGCATGTGATCTCCTCTGCCATCATGGGTGTGGGTGCGTCTAAGCGTCTCAACGCCGTGAAATGGTCCGTGGTGGAACGCATGGTGTGGGCGTGGGTGTTCACGCTGCCAGTGACGGGCATATTGGGTTACCTGATGGTGCGGTTTGGGATCATGATGGGGTGGATGCAGTGAGGACGGTTGAGGGTAAATGGTTGAGAGTTGAGAGAAAGTTTGAGCCTCGTCACCCCTGCTGCTACTGTCCCCAGAATGTATGCTGAAGAACCGGTTCATGTGCTGGTAGTCATCGGAACGCCCGCTCCAAAATCTGTCACCGCCACCGTGATGACGCAGATCGCGGAGCGCATCCGCAAAAAGGGCGGGAGCGTGGACATCTTGGACCTAAGCGTGGAGCCATTGCCGCTGTTCAATCCCGAGACGGCTTTCAAGGCGGAGTATTATGCACCCATCAGGCAACGTGTGCTGGATGCGGATGTCATCGTGGTGGGCACGCCGGATTATCACGGCAGCATCAGCAGCACGTTGAAGAATTTCCTGGATCATTTCTGGAAGGAATACGCGGGCAAGCTGATGGCCTCGGTGGTGGGCTCGTTTGAAAAGGGGCTGACGGTGACCGATCAGATCCGCACGGTGGCGCGCCAGTCTTATGCGTGGTCCATGCCGTATGCGATGGCGTTTCAGGACAAGGAAGACATCGTGGAAAAGGTGTTCAGCGAAACCTTCACCAAGCGGGTGGATATGTTCGCCCGCGATGTGGTGGTGTACGGCAAGCTGCTGGCGGAACAGCGCAAATCCGACCTGGAACATGCGGAGGTGGGATTTATGGTGAGATACCGCAAGCCCGTTGCATGAAGCGCTGGGCGGTCATCATGACGCTGGCGTATGCACTGTTGTGGGTGGTGCTGGCGTATCCGGTTTGGTGGTTGGCCCTGCATTATGAGTGGAGTTGGTCGCTGGATGACGCCGGCAGGTTTAGCCTCGATGCGAACGAGCTTTTTTCAGCGCCGTTTTTCTGGGTTGTGTTTGGCACGGTCGTGGTCTGTCAGGCAGCTTTGCTTATCGTTCCGGTCGAGGTCGGCCGGGAACGGCTAAAAGCGCGCCGTGGCATTTTGTGGCCGGCCACGGCGATCGCGCTTCTGTTCGCGAACCTAGTGTTTTGGGGCGTCAACTCGCTATTGCTGCTCGTAGCGGATCTGGACACGGTCTTCGCCCCAATCGAATTTTTATCTGACGCCTTGCAGCAATCAGCCAATCAAGGATTGGCATCTCGTCTCACGGGAGCAGTAGGGGGCATAGATGTTAGCTGGTATGAGTGGACCGCGTTGTCGATGTTCATCGGTGGCATCTGGTTGTTGTGGGGCGGAGTGTTCTATCGTTTCTACCGTACGTCAGATGCGGAAAGCTGGACCCGCCGATGGTTAAAAAACCTTTTTCGTGGTTCGGTACTGGAGCTGCTGGTGGTTTTGCCCACGCATATCGTCTTGCGCTCAAAGGATGATTGTTGTGCGCCGATGGTGTCGTTCATGGGGATCGTGACCGGGCTTTCAGTGATGGTGATATGTTTTGGGCCGGGGGTGATGTTTCTCTATCTGGACCGGGCCAGGCGGTTGAAGCCGAAAGTTGAGCAAGAGATACGTTCTGAAACGACCGACGCCTGACGGTAACCGGGTGGAAATAAGCGGGCTCGGACCCCGACACCCCCCTGTCGGGCACTTTGCTAACGCCCGTTGACGCTGTGGCCGGTCAATCGTAAGGTCTTCCCATGATCGATTTGACGGAGATTACCCCAGCAGGGGTGGATCGTTTTGGTTTACGGAAGCCCATGCCTCCGGCGCAGTATGATGCCTTGTCGCGCAAGATCCTGGAGCTGAAGAAAAAGCTCAACGCCATCATCCTCGCACACAACTATCAGGTGTCCGAGATCCAAGACGTGGCGGATTATGTGGGTGACTCGCTTGGCCTCGCGCAACAGGCGGCGAAGACGAGTGCGGATGTGATCGTTTTCTGCGGGGTGCATTTCATGGCGGAGACGGCGAAGATATTGAATCCGAACAAGGTCGTCATCCTGCCGGACAAGGATGCGGGTTGCTCGCTCGAAGAGAGTTGCCCCGGTGACAAGCTCAAGGCGTTTCAGGCGACGAATCCGAATTTTTACACCATCGCCTATATCAATTGCAGCGCGGAGGTGAAGGCGCTGAGTGATGTGATCGTGACGAGCGGTAACGCAATGAAGATCGTGAACGCCGCTCCGAAGGACAAGGACCTCCTCTTCGTGCCGGATGAGAATCTCGGCTCCTGGGTGATCGAGAAGACGGGTCGCCCGATGACGTTGTGGAAGGGCAATTGCTACGTGCACGTGGAGTGGACGCACGCGGCGATCTCGAAGATCCGGCAGCAGTATCCGCACGCGCCGCTGGTGGCGCATCCGGAATGCACAAAGGCCGTACGCATGCTGGCGGATGAGGTGTGCTCCACGGAGAAGATGGTGACGTATTGTCAAAAATCTCCGGCGAAGGAACTGATCATCGCCACGGAAGCGGGGATGCTGCATCGCTTGCAGAAGGAGTGCCCGGGCAAGACGTTCATCCCGGCTCCCACAGAGAATTGCCGGTGCAACGAGTGTCACTTCATGAAGATGAACACGCTCGAGAAGCTCTATGATTGCATGCTCAACCTGAGCCCGCAGGTGGAGTTGCCGAAGGAGATCATCGAGCGGGCGCGGTTGCCGATCGAGCGGATGCTGGAGATTTCGGCGAGACCGGAGTAATAGTCGCGCGTAGGGCTCGCTCACTCCTCACCCCGGCCCTCTCCTCGTTAGAGGAGAGGGAGAACAACTCACGCCGTTCTTGCAGTTCTGAAGTATCCTTTATTTCGGACGCTCCGCTACTATCCACCATCAACCATCTACTATTTTCCAGCTCCCCAAGGGATGGTGATGCCGTAGGGGGCGAGGTTATCGGCTTTTTCTTTGAAGGCGGGCGGGGGCATGCTGGCGCTTTTCAGGACTTCGCCGTTCTTCAATTCCAGCACGAGGGCGTGGCGGCCTTCTTTGCGGGACCAATCCACGGCACCGGTCCAGCGATGGATTTCGGTTTCCGGGATGGCGACGGTGCGGTTGGGGTAGTGATAGGTGACTTCCCAAGTCACGTCTTTGCCTTTGGCCACACGACGGACTTCCACGAACTTGCTGCCGAGGGCGAAGTTATAGACCCAGGAGACGCAGATGAACCATACGGCGAAGGTGATCATCGCCCCCTTGGATTTCTTCATCAGACTCACAGGTTTGTTGAAACCACTGCGGATCTCCTTATGGAAGGCGGTCTCCACACACATCAGGACGAACAGCCCGATAGCAAGGAAGGTAAAAAAAACGGCCATGGCGATGAAGTAGGCAAACTGGGCCCGGGCATCGCCAAAGCTGATAACAAAATCGGAAACTTCGGTCACGGGCATGAGATAGGACGAATAAGGAAGGAGTTTCAAGTTTTCAGTGGTCAGTTTTCAGCGGGAACGAGTTCAAAGTCCAAAGTTTAAGGTTCAAAGTTGGAGGAAGTTAGCGCCGTCTGACGACGGCGGCTACGGGTTTGAGGGCGAGGACGATTACGAACTGGGATAGTCCGAATGGGTGATGGTGGGGGATAAGAGTTTTGAATACAGTTTGGTGATGGTTGGGAACTCCGTTGGGGTTCAGAATCATGGTTGCCCGGCCCTGTAGGCCGGTTTGGACTGAGCCAATATTGTCAACGGAAACGGCGGCGGGAGATGCGAGTCTCCCGCCGCCGTCTGGTTTTTCAGAGATTGATAAGGAGGAAACTGTGTTCCAAGGAGCGATTCCCCGTGAACTTGTGGGGACAGAGTTCCGAAATTTTGTGTAGTTGTAGTGAGTTATAGCGAGCGGAGTGATAACGCATCCCCGAAAAATCCAGCAAGCTCGTTGCGTAATGAGGAAGAAGACGAGAAATGTTACCGGGATCACGAGGCTGAAGTGGGCGGTTTTTCTTTGCTAATGTCCAAGTGATTTCGCGCATGACTAATCACCGGAACTCTATATCAATGAACGCAATGAATTTACCTGACGTAAAGAGCAAGACCGTCGTGTCGGCTGGATGGGCCTCGCAAGCGAGGAAGGGAATGTGGTTTGCCGCAGTGGCCTTGGTGATGGGCCTGGGGGCTGGGTTTTATGCTGATCCTGTGGTCGCGGCGGACGGCAAGTTATTGCCCGGGGCGGAGTTGCTGCAGCGGGGGCCGCGTCCGGCGCGTCCGGCGTTGGCGCCGAGTGAGTTGCCGTTGAAGTTCATCAAAGGTGAGCGGATCGCGTTTGTGGGGAGTTCGCTGGGCGAGCATATGAATCGCCATGGGGATTTTGAGACGATGTTGCACTCGCGGTTTCCGCAGTTGGAGCTGGTGGTGCGGAACTTCTGTCGGCCGGCGGATGAGGTGGCCATCCGGCAGCGGTCCAGCGGTTACACGGCGCTGGATAATCCATTGAGCGCGTTCGGGGCGGATACGATGTTCTGTTTCTTCGGTTTCAACGAATCATTCGCGGGGCCGGAGGGTGTGGCGAAGTTCAAGACGGATTACGCGAAGTTCCTGGATGAGTATGCGAAGGAAT
>JAJNBN010000633.1 GCA_021156225.1 Verrucomicrobiota bacterium
GTGAAAGGGTCCGAGGTGCCCGGAGTCATGGCAGCCATGGATGTTTTGCTGGTGACGGCACGTAATGAGGGCGGACCACAACCGGTGTTGGAAGCCTTGGCCTGTGGCGTGCCGGTGATCAGCACGGATGTGGGGTTTGTGCCGGAACTGCGGGCCAGCCTGCCGCAGTTCGTCGATATTTTTGAGCACACGGACGAAGTTCCCGGGCTTCTGGGCGAGGCCAGGCGAAAACGGGAAAGGGCACAGGCAGGGGTGTTGTCGATACGCGAAGCATTGCGTCAGTACACCTGGCAGTCCTGCGTGAAAGAGATAGAGAGCCGGTTGCAAACCGTGGCCGGCCAGCGAGATGCGACAGCAAACATTGATTGAAGAAGCGGCCCGCTTTGCCGATGCTTGCCGCAAGCATCGTGACTGCGGTCCGCAAATAAAATGAGCGAAGCACAACCATTCGTCAGCATCTGTCTGCCAGCCTGGAATTCGGCGGCCTTCATCCGCAAGAGCATAGGGTCGGTGCTGGCGCAAACGTGTGACGATTGGGAACTGCTGGTGGTGGATGATTGCAGCTCGGATGATACCTGGAAGATCATGCAGGAGTATGCGGGGCAACCCCGTGTGAAGATACTGCGCAACGAAAAGAACCTGGGGCAGAACGAGAATTTCAATCATTGCCTGCGCAAGACGCGCGGCAAGTGGATACTGATTTTGGCGGCAGACGATTTCATCGTGCCGCACACCATCGAGACGATCAAGCGGGAGGTGGAACAGCGGCCCGACGCGATCTTGTGGGTGCAGAATCACCTGAACCGCGGCTTCGGCAAGCTGCCTCACTTGGTGACGGTGGATAATTACGTGCGGGAGTACGGAGCGAATGAGTTCGCCGAGTTGCTGTATCTCAAGGGCAATATCTTTGGCGAGATCAGCAATTTCACGGCTCGCCGGGATGCCTTGATGAAGATCGCGCCGCCTTTCAAAGAAGGCACGCAGACGGTGGATCTCCGCTGCTGGGTGAGGGTGATGAAAGCCAATCCCACTGGTCGTGTGGTTTACTGGCCGGAAGCGCTGACCCATATCCTGGAGCATGAGGCCTCGATCAGTTTCACCAATAACCGCACGGGTGAAACGTATGTGGATTTTTTCCGCCTGCCGACGGACCTGATGGACGTGACGTGGCGGCGGGAGGTTCTGGTCTTGCAGGCGTTGCGGATGCTGCGTTGCGCACTCAGGTTCGGACGGTTGTTGCCGGCGGGCAAAAAGTTGCTGCCGTACCAGACAATGCTCGCGCTTCTGAAACGGGCGCTCGTCGGAACCCCCAATTAGCCTGTGAAGGAACTCGGCCAAAGGCTGTTGCGCAGCGCGGTGTTCTGGAACTACCTCACGGTGGCTTTGCGCAGTGGCGCGGCGATCTTGCTGCTGCCGCTGCTGTTGCGGAAGCTTTCTTCGGAAGAGTTGGGCCTGTGGTACGTCTTTCTTTCTTTGGCCGGGTTGGGTGCCTTGATGGATTTCGGTTTTGGCAATTCTTTCAGCCGTTCCGCGGGTTATTTGTGGGCGGGTGCCGACCGGCTGCTGCCGCAAGGAGTGGGGCAGGGAACGGCCGCTTCCTCTGATAAACCCAGTGCCGGGCCGAACTATGCTATGCTGGGCCAGATGATGGTCACGATGAAGTGGTTTTACCTGCTGCTGGGGGCGACGGTTTTTCTGCTGCTGGAATTCGGCGGTGGGGCGTGGGTCTGGCACAAAACCGCAGGCATGGAGCATGCGCCATCCATACGTCTGGCCTGGGCTGCCTACGCGCTGGGCTGTGCGCTGAACACGCTGGGCAGTTACTGGCCGACCATGTTGACGGGCATCAATGGCGTCCGGCAGGCCCAGAAAGTTTTCCTCATATCGCTGGTGGTGAACTATGCTTTGTCCATCGGGGGATTGCTCGCCGGTTGGGGTTTGTGGGGACCGGTGAGCGGGCAGATCGCGATGGGCATCTTGAGCCGTGTGCTGGGCCGCTTCGCTTTTTTGCGTCTGGCGGGACCGCAGTTGCAGTATGGCGGCATCAAACCGGATTTCGCCTTGCTGAAAATTCTCTGGCCGAATTCCTGGCGCGTGGGGGCCGTGATCCTGGGAGTCTATACGATGTTGTCGGCGAACACGCTGCTCGCCAGCGGGTTTTTGGATCTGGCCACGACGGCCTCCTTCGGGCTCACGATGCAGATGGCTTTGTTCATTTCGCAAGCTTCCCTGGTCTGGGTGATGGTGAAGCTGCCGCTGATCAATCAACTGCGCCAACGGGGGGAACTGGTCGCGATCCGGCAACTTTTCTTCGCACGCATCTGGGTGTTCCTGTTTTTCTACATCGCCGGGAGCGTGACCATCTGTCTGGCGGGTGACTGGATACTGTGGTCTGCCTGCTCGCTCCGGCATGGGGACTTTGGGGGCTGATCCTCGCTCCCGGCCTGGCGCAGATCGCTTTCGTCAACTGGTGGATCGTGCTGACCGGTGCGAAGTCCTTGGGGTTGGGAGCCCGGAACTTTCTCACTGAGTTCGGTGGAATATTCTTCCGGCTGCCAGCGATCCTGAAGTCGAAGGTTTGAAATCGTATGGGACAAAAAATCCTCGTCATCCGCATGGATCATCTGGGCGATGTGGTGCTGACCACGCCGCTGGTGCGTGCTTTGGCGATGGCGGGAAATGAAGTGCAGGTCATCGTCCAAAATCCTTTCGTTTCGGTCTTCGCAAACAGTCCGCGAGTAAGCGTGGCTCACAGCATGGATGATATCTGTCCTGCCTTTCCCCAGGATTGGCGCAAGCTCGCTGATTGGATGCGGGCGCAACGCTTCGATATCGTATTGCTGCCTTACGCGCGGCAAAAGGAACTGCTCTGGGCCTCTTTCTTTTCCGGCACGAAAACTCGCCTCGCCATGTGGTCGGGCGTTTGGGGACGGCTCACTCTGCATCGGTGTCTGAACTCCCGCATGCTCGTGGAACCGCGCTATTTCGGTGATGTGGTGCTTGATTGCGCGCGCGCCTTGGAGATTCCGCCGCAAGGCACGGAGCCGGAATTGTTTTTGACGGACACAGAATCGGCGCAAGCCTGTGATGTCCTCACGCAACGTTTCGGTTCGCGACCCGTCATCGGCATCCATCCCGGTTGTGCGGGCAATGCCTGCAATCTGCCGCCGCAAGTATATGGCCAGATCGCACAATCGCTATTGGAGCGGACCGACTGCGCCCTCGTTATCACCGGTTCTGCGAAGGAACGCGACCTCGTGAAAACCTGGCCGGAACAAATCACCGCTTCGCCCCGCGTGTGGAATAGCATGGGAGAGATTTCCCTGCGCCAGCTCGCCGCGACCATCCGGCATTTCGCAGTTTATGTCTGTCCCAGCACCGGGCCTCTGCACCTGGCCAGCGCGCAAACTGTGCCGACTGTTTCTCCCTTTTGCGCCAGCCCGACCTTGTCGCCGGTGGTGTGGGGGAATCAGCGTGCGAATGCCACCGCCCTCACTCCCGCTCCGGAGTTCTGCCGCAATCAACGGCAGGGAGGCCGCAGTCACTGCGACTTCTGTGGTCAGTTGTCCGTTGAATCCCTGGTTCAAGCCACCCTCCGTTTCGTTCCCGGTTCCGTTTAACTCAGTTGCCGTTCAATCTCCGCCGCGATCTTCTCCGCGCTTTGCCGCCAGGTAAATGCCCGGCTCCGTTCGCGTCCTTGCGTCGATAACCTCTCTCTCAGTGCCGCATCTTGCCAAAGTTCCAATACCGCTTCACCGATACTAGTCGGATGGAACGGATCAAAGAGCCTTGCCGCACCACCCGCTGTTTCCGGCAGGCTCGTCGTGTTGGAGCAGACCACCGGCACACCCAGGCTCATCGCTTCGATGATTGGCAGTCCGAACCCTTCCGCAATCGATGGCTGCAACACCCCGAGCGCGTTTCCGTAAGCCCACGCCAGATCTTCATTGCTGATGCGTCCGGGCAAAAGCACTTCGGCGGCACGTGGCAAGTTTGCCAGGGCCGGTCCGATGACCGCCTTCCGATAATCTTCCGGGCAAGGCCCCGCCAACACCAACGCGGGTAGTTGCGGGTGAACTTTCTGCAAGGCCGCCCAAGCTTCCAAGACCCGCCGCTGATTCTTATTCTCTGAAAATGTCCCTACATACACGAAGTAAGGCTGCTTCAGTCCCTTCGCCCACACGGGCGCCTGCGCACTCGCAGCGGGCAGGGGAGTCAGCCCACAAGGGATCGTGACAAATTTATCCTTCGCCCCGGG
>JAJNBN010000106.1 GCA_021156225.1 Verrucomicrobiota bacterium
CGATGTGCCCTCCCCGCTCCGCAAAATCATCCACTTCACTGACCGTCAGTACCGGCCGGTCTTTCAGCTCCGTGAGGATGGCGGACACCCGGCCCTTCTCCGATTTGCTGATGAACAGCAGATGGCACTCTTTCACGTCGCTTAACCGCTGCACCCGGTGGATCACCATCTTGTGACCCTTCACCGTTTCCCCCTGGAGCGTCGCATCCAGCGTCTGGCCAAACGGATCATCTCCCAATATCACGATGCAAAAAGGTTCAGGCCCTTCAGGCAGGGCCGCCGCTTGCCATTCCACGAATTTCGTGAAATTCAGCAGGAAAGCGGCCTTGACCTGATACTCCTTGGATTGCGCCTTCGCCATGAAAGGCGTGAGCATCAGCCAGCACAGAAAGAGGCCAATACTTCGGCTGATGGTGCTTCGCTGAAACATGGTTACTACCACCGTAAGGTTATCTTTCCGTAGATGCTGCGCGGAGTTTCCTGCGGGCTGTTGTATTCCGCATGCTGGTTGTCCACCAGGTTCTGGCCCACCAGCGCGAGCTCCACGTTCTTATAGTGCCAGGCCAGCCGCACATCCGCCGTCACATAGGCGGGGATCGCCGGGTTCGGCAGCGAGGAGACGTAACGTCCCGTGACGTCGAGTTGAAAATGGGCTGGCAGATCGAGCATGGATTGCAACACGAACTGGTTCTTTGGATCGTTGCCCAGGCTGTCCAACACCGCTTGGCTGACGTTGTGCCCCGGCTGGCTCCAGAGGTCCTTGTGGAAATAAGTATATCCGCCGCGCAACCGCCATTGCTCCGTCACCTGATAAGTTCCAGATAGCTCCGCGCCCCAGGACTGGCCGGCCGTTCCATTCTGGATCGTGAACGGGAAAAGTGCCGGTGGATTGGCTGACTCCACGCTGTAGACATCCGTATACTGGTTGTAAAAAGTAGCCAGCGACAACGACAGCTTTTCCATCGGCTGGATGCGGTAACCCAATTCGTAAGCCAGCAGCTTTTCAGACTCAAATTCAGGCCCGCCCGCGATCAAGTAAGGCGCCGCCTTCGGAATGCGATAATCCACATCGATCCGGCTTGGCGAACGCACCGCTCGCGAAACGGCACCCCAGATCGTTTGCCGCTCCGTGGGTGTCCAGGCCAGACGAGCGCTGGGCTGCAGCTCGAAACCGGAAAAATCATTGTGCTCCAGCTTGGTCCCCAGCGTCAGTTTCAACCGGTCCTCGATCAACGTGATCTCATCCTGCAAGAAGGCGCTGAAAAGCTGCATGTTCCGTTCTTCCGGCACGAAGCCCACAAACGCCGTCGTGGTGGGCGTCCGATTCTGCATCAACCGGTAGCCCGCCCCCCACAGCACGTTGTTTCGGCTGCCCAAGGCGAACCGATGCTGGAGATCTACATCATAAGTATTCAGCTCATCGATGATCGTGCTGGGCAGATCGCGACGCCAGGTGCGGTCAAAGTAAACCTGCACCGTGAGGTCCGATTCCTCTGAGAACGTCCGCGTCCAGCGACCCAGCACATTCTGCCCGTCCAAAGTGGAAGCCAAAGGTGCTGGCCCGTTATATTCCGTCCCACTATAAAAATCCCCCTGCAAGGTCAGCGTGTTGATCTCCGAAGGATAGTAATCCATGCGGAACCCGCCGCTGTTCATGTTCCACGAGTTGTTGCCATCGTTGCCCGCCGGTGTCCGCGTGCTCTCGTAGTCAAACCGCTGCACATACACGCGATAAAAAAGATTCGTCCCCGATTGCCCGCCGTAACGTATCGCGCCAAACTTGTCCAGAAACGATCCCCCCGCACCCGACAGATACAACCCCTGCGTGTCCTTCGCGCTCTTCGTCAGGATATTGATTACACCATTGACCGCATTCGCGCCCCACAATGTCCCTCCCGGCCCGCTCACCACCTCGATGCGGTCGATGTCTTCCATCACCAGATTCTGCGCATCCCAGAGCACCCCCGCATGCAACGGCGTATATACCGAGCGCCCGTCGATCATCACCAAAAGCTTGTTCGCGAACACCGCGTTGAACCCGCGCGCACTCACGCCCCACGCATAGGAATTGATCTGCTGCACGCCCAGATTGGGGGCCAATCGCAAGGCATCCGGGATCGTCATCGCCCCTGAGCGCCGGATGTCTTCTCCCGTGATCACCTGCACGGCCGAAGGTGACTTGGAAAGCTTCTCGGGAGTTTTGGTCACGCTCATCACGTCCTGATCCATCAACTCACTCAAGCTCATGCTCTTGTAAGTCGTCACTCCGGGATAATTGGTCAGGCTGGATGAGGTCTCCTCCGCCTGCATTTCCGGTAGTGTCACCAGCGCCAGCAGTAACGCGACCGCAAAAGTCCAACGGGTGGTGGCTCCAACGGGGAGCCTGCGCCATCGAACATCATTGAAGCCAGTTGTCGGCTCGAAGTTGCCGCCTCGGACTGGTACCCGACGATTATTTGTTAAGCATGAACGCATTTGAGCTCTTCCCCTGGGTGCCTCTAAAAAACCAAAATCCCGCTCAAATAACAAGCGGTGTTTTCCACCTTCTTCATGTTCCCAGCAACGACTGGGCACCATCCACATAGATCTCCGTCCCCGTGATATGTGCGGCTGCGTCCGACGCCAGAAAACCGATTACTTGCGCCACCTGCTCCGCTGTCCCCGCTTTGCCTTTCGTCAGCGGTACGTATCCTTTTTTCGGGGGCAACGCGATTTTCTCCAGATTTCTCATCGTCGTCGATTGGTCGATATTCGTATCGATGGCTCCCGGGCAGACCACGTTCACCCGTATCCGGTCCGGGGCCAGCTCCAGTGCGGTCATCTTGGCAAAAGCGACTTGCGCCGCCTTGGAACACGCATACGCCGTGGCTCCGTAATTGTTGAACATCCGCGTGCCATTGATGGAAGCCACCACGCTCACCGAGCCCCCTCGCTGTCGCAGTAACGGGAGCGCAAGTTTCAAAGTAAGAAACGTTCCCCGCAGATTCACCGCCATCGTCTGGTCCCATTCCGCCGTTTCCAGTTCTCCTAATGGACACCACACCCCATTGATACCCGCGTTGATCACCAAAATATCAAGATGCGCCCACCGCTCCTGACATCGGACTAGGGCTTTTTGAATGTCTTGCTCCCGGGCGACATCCGCCTCCAATCCGAGATGCCCATCCCCTTTTAATCCTTTCAACGTCTCATTCACCGCAGTCTCATTCCGATCCAGCACGGCCACACTTGCGCCGCTGCCCGCCAGTAATTCCGCAATGGCCAGCCCGATGCCGGAGCCTCCCCCGGTGACGAGCGCAGTTTTACCACCTAGATCGAGAGCGACTTTTCCCATCATTATCTAGCCAGCTACGCCCGTGCCATCCCCTTGAGCCCCAATTGACTGAGGTGAACAGGGCGAATCCACGAAAAATGCAATGTCGCCATTCTCGTCACCTCGCACTTTGCAAAGTGCGTTCCCGTTATCTCGAGCGTTCGTCGCCCCCGGGTAAGGTGTTATCAAGGCCATCTCTAAGCCTGCTCAGGCTCTGCTCTATGGTACGCTTCCAGCTAAAAGGGCCTCTGCTATGGCTGATACAACAGCAGGTCTTCTCGACGTCGCGAAATTCCAGCCATGCATGGATTACATCCATAGCTACTGGGAGCGCATCACCCGTCATCAGATCGCCGACGATGGCACTTTGATCGGCCTGCCCAAGCGGTATCTCGTCACCAATCACGACATGTTCAAGGAGCTGTACTACTGGGACAGCTACTTCATGATCTTGGGTTTGGAAGGCACCGATCACGATGAACTCATCGTCGATATCACTGAGAACGTGCTCTACCTGATGAAACGCTTCGGGCGGATTCCCAACGCCAGCCGCTACTACCATCTGAGCCGTTCCCAACCGCCTTTTCTCACCTCCATGATCGGGAAAAGTTATCAGGTCAAAAAGCGGCGCGGCGTTTCGGAGGAAGATCTGAAGGGTTGGCTAAAGGTGCAGGTAGAAGTGGCCCGTAAGGAATACTCGGATGTCTGGCGCGGCAAGAAGTTCCCGGATGACCGGGAGGTCTATCGCGGCTTGTCCCGCTACTACGATCTCAATATCTGGCACACCGCTGCGGAAGCCGAATCCGGCTGGGATATGACCCCCCGCTTCGAAGACCGCTGTCTTGATTTCGTCCCCATAGACCTCAACAGCCTGCTCTATCGCTACGAGCGGGATTTCGTCCGCGTGGCCGGCTTTTTGGGCGAGGATTACGAAAAGGAACGGTGGACCGCCCTGGCCGAGGAACGCAAAGCCACCATCAGCGAAGTGCTGTGGGATGACGACACCGGTTTCTTTTACGACTACGACATGCGCCGCGGCCGTCGGAGCAACTTGCGCACGATCGCCGGCTTCTTCCCCCTCTGGTCCCGCCTGGCCACGCCGGAGCAAGCGCACCGGATGGTGACCACTCACCTGCCCTTCTTCGAGACCGATCATGGCCTGGTAACGATGGAAGAGGTGAAGACGCCAGTGACGGAATTCTCCAAGCAGTGGGCATGGCCGAACGGCTGGGCTCCCCTGCAATGGATCGTCATCAGCGGCCTGGAGAAATACGGCTACCATCAGGAAGCCCTGCGCATCTCCGCCAAATGGGTGAACCTGGTCAACCGCGTCTTCGAGGAGAATCACGTCAACTTCGAGAAATATAACGTCGTCAATGGAACGCGCGCCGTGCCAGATCGTTATCCCGACCAGGCCGGCTTCGGCTGGACCAACGCCGTCTTTGCGCGGCTCGTCGGCTTTTTGAAGACGGGCAATCTCTGGCCCTAGGATTTATATGCACCACCGTCAACAGATCGAAAAAAACCTCCATCCCGGCACCCCCTATCCGCTGGGAGCCACGTGGCAGGAGTATGGGGTGAACTTCGCCATCTTTTCCGCCAACGCGACGCAAGTCGACCTGTGCCTTTTTGACGAAGCAGACAGCGCGGAAGAGAGTCGTGTGATCCGGATCAGGAATCGTACGAACCAGATCTGGCACGTCTTTGTTCCTGATCTACTGCCGGGCCAATGCTATGGCTATCGTGTACACGGCCCCTATGAGCCCGAGAAGGGACATCGCTTCAATCCCTCCAAATTGCTGTTAGATCCCTACGCGAAAGCGATCACCGGCGGTGTGAAATGGGATGATGAAATGTTCGGTTACGTGCTCGGCGGTCCGGAAGAAGACCTGGCCAAGGATGATCGCAACAATGCCCACTGCATGCCCAAGTCAGTGGTGGTGGATAACAGTTTCAACTGGGAGGGAGACCGTCCCCTGCGCCGGTCCATGGATACGACGGTGATCTATGAAACGCATGTGAAGGGATTCTCCAAACGGTGGGAGGTGTTGCCGGAAAAGCTGCGTGGCACCTATGCCGGATTGGGAAGCCCGGAAGCAATCGCCTATTTCAAGAAGATGGGAGTGACCGCCATTGAACTGCTGCCGGTGCATCATCATATCAATTCCAAACGGCTCGTGGAGCAGGGGCTGACTGATTATTGGGGCTACAATACCATGGGGTTTTTTGCACCGGACTGGCGCTATTCCAGCAGTGGCTCCACCGGAAGTCAGGTATTCGAGTTCAAAACGATGGTGAAGAATCTCCACGCGGCCGGGCTCGAAGTCATTCTGGACGTCGTCTACAATCATACGCCGGAAGGAAATCATTTCGGTCCCACGCTTTGCTTCAAAGGCATCGACAATTCGTATTACTACCGGCTGTGCCCGGACAATCCACGATACTACATGGATTACACGGGGACTGGGAACACTTTGGCCGTATATCTGCCTAACGCCTTGCAGATGGTGATGGATAGTTTGCGTTACTGGATCACCGAGATGCATGTGGACGGTTTCCGCTTCGATCTCGCCGCCTCCCTGGCGCGTGAGCTTTCAGCGGTAAATCGCTTGGCGTCCTTCTTCGATGTCATTCATCAGGATCCGATTATCTCCCAAGTGAAACTCATTGCGGAACCGTGGGATATCGGTGACGACGGGTATCAGGTAGGCAAGTTCCCGGTGCTTTGGTCGGAATGGAACGGGAAGTATCGCGACACCATCCGGCGTTATTGGAAAGGTGATGCCGGATGCATCAGTGAACTGGCGTCCCGCTTGAGCGGCAGCGCCGATCTGTATGAAGTCACCGGCAAGACACCTACCGCGAGCATCAATTTCATCACGTCGCACGATGGCTTCACGCTGGCCGATCTGGTGACCTATCAGGAAACGCATAACGAAGCCAACGGCGAGGACAATAAGGACGGGGACAAGAACAACATGAACTGGAACTGCGGTGTGGAAGGGCCCACCGATGATCCAGAGATCAACAAGCTCCGCCGCCGTCAGCGTCGCAATCTGCTCGCCACGCTCTTTCTCTCGCAAGGCGTGCCCATGCTCTGCGCCGGGGATGAATACGGCCGGACGCAGAAGGGCAACAACAACGCCTACTGCCAGGATAACGAGATCAGTTGGCTGGACTGGAACCGGGATGAAGACGCGGAACGTTTCAGCAAGTTTGTGGAACAATTGATCCAGTTTCGTCAGCAGCATCCCATCTTTCGGCGGCTTCATTTCTTTTCCGGCCGTCTGTTGCGGGGGACTAACATGCGCGATGTGAAATGGCTGAACACCAAGGGCCGGAAAATGACGGATGCCGAGTGGAACGGGGATTACATGCGTTGCCTTGGTGTTTTTCTGAGCGGCTATTGTGAAGATGCCCAGGGGAATCTGATGCAGGATGATTTCTTCCTTATCTGTTTGAACGCCCATCATGAGCCCGTGGATTTCACTCTGCCCGCAGGTATCAAGACTGGCTGGGAAATGGTCATCAACACGGCCTTTGAAGAAGGTTTCGTCGAGAAGGGAGAGGAACCGAGCGGAAAGATCACGCTGGAAGGTCGCTCGCTCTGTGTCTTGCGGGTGAAACCGGCTGAAGATGTGGAACGGGAATCGTTCACCGAACGGCTCGTGCAGGAAACGGAAGCGGAAACGGCCGCCACTCCCCCGGAAAACAAGGGCTGAACCTGAGCATGGCCACAGCACCTCAAGTACGTCGTCACGGTGCCACACTGTCCTCGTCCGGAGTGGATTACTCTGTGTGGAGTCCCGATACCAAAACCGTGTCCGTGGTGATAAACCGCGCCGGTGACGGAGGCACCTGCATTCTGCCGATGGAGAAAGATGCTGAGGGCTGGTTTGCCGCGCATGATCCCACAGGAAGTTCTGGCGACCGGTATTTCTTCCGGTTGGATGAGATAAGAGATGTGCCGGACGTCGCCTCCCGTTATCAGCCGGAAGGTGTGCGAGGTTCATCCCAAGTAATGGATAGCGGAACTTACGCCTGGCGGCATCCGCAATGGCGGCATGCGCCGTTGGAAGATCTGGTGATTTATGAAATGCACGTCGGCACCTTCACCGAGGAGGGCACGTTTCGCTCCGCCATGGCGCGATTGGATGACCTTTGCCGTTTGGGCGTGACCGCGATCGAGCTCATGCCCATCGGCGCTTTTCCCGGTGACCGGAATTGGGGATATGATGTCGTCCTGCCGTTCGCGCCCGCCCATTGCTATGGGACGCCAGATGATTTGCGGCGCTTGGTCGATGCCGCCCACGAACGGAATCTCGCGGTCATTCTGGATGTCGTTTACAACCATGTCTGCGGGGAGCCGAATTGGCTGGAGTCCACCAGTAAACATTTCTTTCATCAAGAGACGGGGAACGATTGGGGCAAGTGCCTGAACTTCGACGGCAAGCATTGCCTGGCGGTGCGCGAATACTTTCTGCAAAACGCGATCTATTGGGTGGAGGAATTTCACATCGATGGTTTTCGTTTGGATGCCATCCACGCCATTCACGACAGTTCGCCGGTTCACATCCTGCAGGAGATCACGCAGGCAGTTCATGCCCGGGGCGGTTTTCTTATCGCAGAGGATAATAGCAACGATGCGAAGTGGCTGCGCCCGGCAGCCCAAGGCGGCATCGGCCTGGATGCGGCCTGGGCGGATGATTTTCATCACGTGGTGAAGATGAGCGTGAAGCCGGAACAGATCGCTCATTTCAAAAGTTATCAGGGCACGGCAACCGAATTGGCCGATACACTGGACCATGGATGGCTGTTCCGGGGTGACGTTTTTCCTTATTGGAAAAGGCCGCGCGGGACGGAATGCCTGGATTTGTCACCGGAGCAGTTCGTCTATTGCATCTCGAATCACGACCAGGCGGGCAACCGTCCGCTGGGCGAACGCTTGCACCATATCGCCTCACCGGAGGCCTATCGCGCCGCTTCGGCGCTGCTCCTGCTCTCCCCCTATACACCGATGCTGTTCATGGGGCAGGAGTGGGGCGCGAGCAGCCCGTTCACGTTCTTTACGAACCACGGCGGAGAATTCGGCGCACGCGTCAGCAAAGGCCGTTGTCAGGAATTCAAGCAGTATGACGCCGCGTGGTCGCCGGAAGTTCTGGCCGCGATGCCAGATCCAGAGATACGCGATGGTTTTACCGCGAGCAAACTGAACTGGGCGGAGACAAATGACGCCGCCCATGCAGCCGTCCTCGACCTTTATCGCGAATGCCTGCGCCTGCGACGCACCGATCCGGTGTTGCGCAAACGCGATCGCGAAAGCTGGCACGTCTGGGCGGAAGGTGAGGTCGTATGGTTGCTATTCACGGGACCCTCGGGAGATTTTCGATTGTTACTCATTTACCTCAAACCAGGCCCCGTGAAGGAACTCCCCATGCCCAAATCCGTCCCCACACAAAGAACG
>JAJNBN010000107.1 GCA_021156225.1 Verrucomicrobiota bacterium
ACTGCGGTACTCTAGCATCCGGCCTTTGCCTCCCGAACCAAACCCTCGCCAGCCACTCCACAAAGAAACGCAGAAACCAAATCCGATCATGGTAGCGCATCGCTGCCGCGATGCCCTGACCCTTTTCGCCAAGGCACCACGAAAACCACAACCCACCATCGCCGAATCACGACGCTCCATCTCCCTCTCCTCTTAACGAGGAGAGGGCCGGGGTGAGGAGTGAGCGCGCCAAGCGATTCTAAAAACGTCCAATGCGATCCCCCCCACACACTGGGAAGTCGAACCTCGACCTGCATTCCCTTTAGGGGAATCTATGTCAAAGAGCAATGAAACCATCCGACCCCTGTGAAGTATCGTTTCCTCTGTCCCTACGATTGAGACTTCAGATTGAGCGCAAGTCCAAAACCCGGCCGGTTCCGCAGTGGCTACTAGAGATTCCCCGGTCCCATTCTCGACCGACGTCCCGTTCCCCTCTCCGGCTTACGGACCCCGATCCATACGCCCGATACACCCACATATCCTACAAGATCTGGTGGGGCATCGCTGCCGCGATGCCCTGACCTTTTCTGCCAAGGCACCGTGATAGGTTCTCACCCACTCACATCTCCATAATGGCTCCATAAGGACTGCCATCTCCCCGCCAACGCAGGCACACAACTTTGCACGCGTACACAATGCACCATCATGCTTGATGACTTGGGATTTCCCGGAGGCTGCTTGTCACTCTGATCGAGTCCAACCACCGTTCACCCGTCCTTTACCAGCAGCGAGCTGCCAGCACTGAAAACCTTACCAAAAACTCGCAATCTTTCCATAACTTTTCGCTAAAATTTGCATAAAATTCCCAACCCTTTTTCACTCAGTAACATCCAGAGAACACAACTTCTGTAACTTACCATTTCAACACGCGTTCACTTCGTAATCTTGCCTCCTGGAAAACCAACTCCACCACTTTGTTTCGCGCTTTTTAGCGTATTTAGCGGGCCAAATCTCCCCTGCTTTTTCCCGTCTGATTGCGGTCAAACCTACCATTCACTTTCTCCCCGGTGCCGCTCCCGCCAAAAACAAATCCACGATCCGCTCCGCCGTCGGCCGGCACAAATGGCACTCCGGATGCAGCAGATCGTTCATGATGTAGATGTTCATCTGCCCATGGATGGCAAACGCCAGTTCGCAACTCTCATAGCGCGCATCCAGTTCCCCCCGCTTCTGCGCCTCCACGATCAGGCCGTGGATGAAATCGAAATTGCGCTCCGCCTTCTCGATCCGCCGGACCTCCTTCGGTAATTCCTCATCCGCCGCAAAAGCCGTCGCGTAAGCCACCCGCATCAAGTCGCGATTCTTTTTCAGATACTCGAACCGCCCGCCGATGATCTCGATAAGCCGCTCCCGGATCGTCTCCGCCTTGCCCACCACATCCTGCATCAATTGGAACCGCTCCTCATACGCCCGGTCCACGATCACCTGAAAGAGTGCCGCCTTGCTCTCGAAATAGTAATAAAGCGCCGGCTTCGTCACCTCCGCCGCCGCCACGATGTCCTGGATGGACGTCGCCGCATAACCTCGGCGGGCGAATAAAGCCAATGCCGACGCCAGAATGCGGTCGCGTGTTTCCAGATCGGAATCCATGGGTATCTTACCGAACGGTAAGTCAATCTCCTCCCCCGGTCAAACCCTCATCGTTCCTTGGAGCGCAAGTTGTCTCAACTCGCAGAAAAAGCCGCCTACCGAAGGCTTTGGGACAATGGCACCTCCCGCATCTTAGAAATCTCTCGCCCTTGCCCTCAAGGATACTCAACCCCCTTTCGCAAATTCCTCGGTATGAAGGATTGAAAGCCGTCGTGTATTTACCTATTTTCTGCAGGTCTGGATGTTTTCCAAACGACAATCGCAAATGCCTGACCATAAATCCGCTATGAAACCCGCTCGTTTAACTGGCATGAATAATCTCTGGGCTGTCTGTCTCCTGGCCCTTCTGCTCGTGGGTTGCGACAAGGGCACCACGCCCGGCAATTCCAACAGCGGAGGTAGCGGTGGCCCTTCGACCAGCACTGGCGGCGCCGAGATCAAAGTGGGTGAGTTCGCCTCCCTCACCGGCAAGGAAGCCACCTTCGGCATCTCCTCGCACGAAGGCACCTTGCTTGCCGTCGAAGAGATCAACGCCGCCGGCGGCATCTTGGGCAAACAGGTCAAGCTCATCACGGAAGACACCCAGTCCAAGCCCGGTGAATCCGCGACCGTGGTGAACAAGGTCATCGCCCGCGATGGTGTCATCGCCGTCCTCGGTGAAGTCGCCTCCAGCCGCTCCATGGAAGCCGCCCCGATCTGCCAGAAGAACAAGATACCCATGATCTCCCCCTCCTCCACCAATCCCAAGGTGACGGAGAGCGGCGACTACATCTTCCGCGTCTGCTTCATCGATCCCTTCCAAGGCACCGTCATGGCGAACTTCGCCAGTCAGACCTTGAAAGCCAAGAAGGTGGCCATCTTCACGGATGCCAAGAGCGATTACAGCAAGGGCCTCGCCAAGTTCTTCAAGGAAAAGTATCTCGCCAATGGCGGCACCATCACCTCGGAACTCGATTACAACGGCGGCGACAAAGATTTCAAAGCTCAGCTCACCACCATCCGCGGCGGCTCACCCGATGCCGTGTTTGTTCCTGGTTACTACACGGACGTCGCGCTCATCTGCATCCAGGCGAAGCAACTCGGCCTCAACGTTCCTTTGCTAGGTGGTGACGGCTGGGAATCTGAGAAACTCACCGAGATCGGCAAGGACGCCGTGGAAGGCCATTACTTCTCCACTCACTACCATCCGGAAGTCGGCAGCGAGATCAGCAAGAAATTCCTCGAAAACTACAAGAAACGTTTCAACGGCAAGATCCCGGACGCCCTCGCCGCCAATGGCTACGATTCCATGCTGATGCTGGCCGATGGCATCAAGCGCGCTGGCGGTACCGATGGCACCAAGCTGCGCGATGCCCTCGCCGCGACCAAAGACCTCGTCCTCGTCACCGGCACCATCACCATCAACAAGCAACGTGATGCCGATAAATCCGCCGTCATCCTCCAGATCAAGAACGGTGGCTACAAGTTCCTTGAATCCATCAAGCCGTAAACGCGCCGTAACTGTGGCATTTACTGCTGAAGGATGACCGACCTGCTCCAACAACTGATCAATGGCTTGGCCTTGGGCAGCATCTATGCCCTCATCGCGCTCGGCTACACGATGGTTTACGGAGTGCTCCGGTTCATCAACTTTGCCCATGGAGATGTCTTCATGCTCGGGGCCTTCGCGGGCTATTATCTCGCGGAACCCGTCGCCAAAGTCATTCCGCCCCAGACCTACTTGGGCGGCATCGTCGTCTTACTGCTTGCGATGCTTATCTGCGCCTTGCTCGGCGTGGTGATCGAGTTCCTCGCGTATCGTCCCTTGCGCAAACGCCCCAAGCTCACCGTACTCATCACCGCCATCGGCGTCTCCCTCTTCATCGAATACACCTGCCAGCACGAAAAAGTCTTCGGTGCCTCGCCCCGCAAGTTTCCCGACCTCATCCCCAACACCACTTGGGAACTTGGCGGCCTCGTGGTTGGCAGCGCCCAGGTCATCGTGCTCGTCACGACCATCCTGCTGATGATTGCCCTGACCCTCATCGTGCAGCGCACCAAGATCGGCACCGCCATGCGCGCCGTGGCCTTCAACCCGCAAGCCGCCGCCCTCATGGGTGTGAACGTGAACCACGTCATCTCCTTCACCTTCGGTCTCGGTTCCGCCTTGGCAGCAGCTGGCGGCATCCTGTTCGCGATGAACTATGCCAGCATCGATCCCTTGATGGGCGTGCAGACCGGTTTGAAAGCGTTCGTTGCCGCCGTGCTGGGCGGCATCGGCAATCTGCCGGGAGCTGCCTTGGGCGGACTCCTGCTCGGCGTGGTTGAAACTTTTGCCGGCGGCATGAAGGGCATCTCCAATTATCGTGATGCCATCGCCTTCGGTATTTTGATTCTGATCCTGATGTTCAAGCCCTCGGGCCTGTTGGGTAAACAGCAAACGGAAAAAGTCTGATGATACCCGGTGCCAAAAGATGGTTGGTGGTCGCGATCGTTTTGATCGCGATCGTCTCCGCCTTTTCCAAGCAGTTTAATAGCTACTACCTGGGCATCGCGATCGATGTCGGCATCAACATTATCCTCGCCGTCAGCCTGAACCTCATCATGGGCCACACAGGCCAGTTCAGCCTGGGTCACGCGGGCTTCATGGCCGTCGGCAGCTACACCGCCGCCTCTTTCACCATTGCTTGCACCAAGCATGTGCCCGAATCAGCCGCGCCTTTCCTGCTCGTGGGCGGGTTGATTCTTGGCGGCTTGCTCGCCGCCCTCTGCGGCTTGGCGGTGGGTGTCCCCACCCTGCGATTGCGAGGTGACTATCTTGCCATCGTGACCTTGGGCTTCGGTGAGATCATCCGCGTCGTCTTTCAGAATATGGAAGCCGTCGGTGCCGCCAGCGGTTTGAGCGGCATCCCTAACTACACCAATTTCTTCTGGTCCTGGACCACTGCGGCCATCGCGGCTTACGCCGTTGCCGCCCTCGTTAATTCCACCTACGGCCGCGGCTTCATCGCCGTGCACGACGACGAGATCGCCGCGAGCGCCATGGGCATCAACCCCACTCGCTACAAAGTCACTGCCTTTGTCGTCGGGGCATTCTTCGCTGGTGTGGCCGGGGCCTTGTATGCCCACCACAAGCAGACCATCAATCCCACTGGTTTCGACTTCATGAAGTCCTTCGAGATCGTGGTGATGGTCATTCTCGGCGGCATGGGCCGCACTGTCGGCGTCATCATCGCCGCCATCCTCCTCACTATTTTGCCGGAGATGCTTCGTCCAGTCGCCGAGTATCGCATGATCATCTACTCGTTGCTCATCATCGTCATCATGATGGCGCGGCCGCAGGGCCTCTTCACCCTGCGCTCCAGCAAGGGGGCGAACACATGAGCGCGCCTCTCCTGAAATTGGATCAGGTGACCATCCGCTTCGGTGGCCTCACCGCCGTGTCCGCGTTGGATTTTCAGGTCAACGATCACGACCTCGTCGGCCTCATCGGCCCCAACGGCGCGGGCAAGACCACTGTCTTCAATCTCATCACCGGTGTCTATCAGCCCACCGAAGGCACCATCGCTTTCGCTGGCCAACCGACCGCCAAGCGCAAGCCTCATCAGTTGACCAAGGTCGGCATCGCCCGCACGTTCCAGAACATCCGCCTGTTCCATAGTTTGAACGTTTTCGACAACGTCCGTGCCGCCATGCAGGTGCATCGCACCCACGGCGTCCGTCAGGCCCTCTGGCGCGGCAAAGCTTATCGCGCTGCGGAAAAAGAAGTGGAAGACCGCGTGATGGATCTGCTCGAAATCTTCAAACTGGGTCGTTTACGCAATGAAGACGCCAAGAATCTCCCCTACGGCGATCAACGTCGCTTGGAAATTGTCCGCGCTCTCGCTACGCAACCCAAGCTCCTGCTCTTGGACGAACCCGCCGCCGGCATGAACCCCACCGAGAAGGCCGAACTCGCCGGGCTTATCCGCTCCATCAAAGACCGCTTCCAGATAGCCGTCCTGCTGGTCGAGCACGACATGCAGCTCGTGATGAATCTCTGCGAACGCATCACGGTTCTCGATTACGGTGTGAAGATCGCCGAAGGCACGCCCACCGAGATCAAACGTCATCCCAAGGTCATCGAGGCTTATCTCGGTGAGGAACAGATCGCCTAACTGACATGCTGGAGATCAAAGATCTGAAAGTCAGCTACGGGGCCATCAACGCCCTGCGCGGCATCTCGTTGACCGTGAACAAAGGCGAGATCGTCACCCTCATCGGCGCCAATGGCGCAGGCAAGAGCACCACCCTTCGCGCCATCTCCGGCCTCATCAAAGCGGAAAGCGGCTCGGTCACCTACGAAGGCAAATCCATCTTCAACCAGCCCGCCCACAAGATCGTCAGCCAGGGTCTCTCGCAAGTGCCCGAAGGCCGCATGGTCTTCGCCAACCTGACCGTGCTGGAAAACCTGAAGATGGGCGCCTACCTGCGTAATGACAAAGCCGCCATCGCGCAGGAGATGGACTACGTTTTCAACATCTTCCCCCGCCTGAAAGAACGCGTGAAGCAGCAGGCTGGCACCTTGAGCGGTGGTGAGCAACAGATGCTCGCCATCGGTCGCGCCCTGATGAGCAAGCCCCGCTTCCTCATGCTGGATGAGCCCTCCCTCGGCATCGCGCCTTTGCTGGTGAAAACGATTTTCGAGAAGATCGTGGAGATCAACCGTCAGCAAGGCATTACGATTCTCTTGGTGGAACAGAACGCCAACCGCGCCTTGGAAATCTCGCAACGTGGCTACGTGCTGGAGAGCGGCGCCATCATCCTACAGGACGATTCAGCCAAGCTGCGCGTGAACGATCAGGTCCGCAAAGCTTACTTGGGCGGCTAGGATTACAGCCCCCTAAGGTGACATCAAAAGGTATCCGCCTTCCCATTCACCCGCGGATCACCTGCTCCATGAAACTCCCCTGCTGGTGTTTGGGCAATGGCCTGACAAGCCCCGAACGAACTCATCTGTTTCAAATTGTGTCCGCGCTGTTTCAACGGTCCGAGGATGTGCTCCCCTGCCTTCGCCTCGATCTTCACCTCATCCGGACTCCACTGATGATGCACATTGGCCTGTTGTAACAAGCGCAGCGGCGGCATCCCAAAATCAACGTGCCGGATCACCGCCAGCAAGACCTGGCTGATGATCGTCGGTCCACCGGCCGCTCCCGCTGAGAAAACTGGTTTGCCATCCTTCAGCACAATCGTCGGACTCATGCTGGACAGCGGTCGTTTGCCTGCAGCCACCGCGTTCGCCTCATTACCGAGAAGGCCAAAAGAGTTCGGCACCCCCGGTTGAATCGAGAAATCGTCCATCTCATTGTTGAGCACCACGCCCGTCCCCGGCACAACGACCTTGGAACCGAACGTCGTATTGATCGTCGCCGTGCAAGCCACCCAGTTGCCCTCCGCATCCGCCACGGTGTAGTGCGTGGTATGTTTGCGGAAGATATCCGTTGTCGCATTCGGCGGCGTCCCGTGCTTTTCCACCTTGCCCGCTTGCTTGCGATTGATCCGCACCGCCAGCTCCTGCGCGTAAGCCTTACTCACCAGCCCACGTGGCACCGAAACAAAGTCTGGATCACCCAGCCACCATGCCCGGTCCGCGAAGGCCAGCTTCATCGCCTCGATGATAAGATGATACGTCTCCACAGATTCCGACCCGAATTGCGCCAGATCGAAGTGCTCCAAAATATTAAGTATCTGCGCCACATGCACACCACCGGAACTCGGCGGCGGCATGCCGATGATCTCATGGTCACGATACTTCGTGCGCAAAGGCTCGCGCAAAACGGCTTTATAATTCGCAAAATCCTCCTTGGTCATGAGGCCGCCATTGGCCTTCATCCAATCACCGGTTCGTTGCGCAAATTCACCGCGATAGAACCAATCGCTGCCTTCCTTGGCGATGGCTCGATAAGTCTTGGCGAGGTCTTCCTGTTTCAATAGCTCGCCCAACCGCAAGGCCGAACCATTCGCCTTTAGAAAGATTTCTTTGCTGGCGGGAAACAACGCGAGTTCCTTCTGCACCCTTCCGAGCCGGTCCGCATACTCTATCGGCAGCCGGAATCCCTTCTCGGCGATTTCCGCCGCTGGCAGGAGGACATCCGCCAGTTTCAATTTGCCGTAATTCTTCTGCGCCAGGTCAAATGCCGCCACTTCTCCCGGCACACCGGCAGCCAAGGCCCCCGTCTGACTCCATTCCGGCATGGCCTTGCCGTCCTTCAGATACATGTCCCGCGTGGCCGCCGCCGGAGCCATCTCCCGCCCGTCGATCACCATCACCTCACCATTCGCCCGGCGGATGACCATGAAGCACCCGCCACCGATGCCCGAATTGAACCCATCTACCACGCCCAACATCAGCCCGGCGGCGATGGTCGCATCGATGGCATTGCCGCCTTTCTTCAATGTATCCAGCGCCACCTTCGTCGCGAGCGGATGCACCGTGGCTGCAATACCATGCGGAGTGGCCGCTTGCGCGGTGAACGGGTCCAATGCCCCGCTCATAGCTGCTCCCGAGGCGATGACCGGCAGGGTTTTCAGAAAATGACGGCGATGCATAAAGGATGATTACTATGAATTGACGCCTTTGGCGAACTGGTAAGGGATTTTATCCGTATCCCACGGCAAGCGATAGTGATCCGGGTCTTCATACTGATAAGCCTTGTCCACCAGATTCAGCACCAGGCCGGCTTCCGAACCAATATTTTGCACCCCGTGCCACACCCCGGGCGGAATGACCACTAATGCCGGCCTCACTGTTCCCAGCCGGAAAACATTCACCATTTTGTACGTGGGCGATTCTTTTCGAGCATCATATAGCACCACTTTCACCAGCCCGCTGTTCACAAAGAGGCGGTCGGTTGTGGCTTGATGTGTGTGCCATGCGGAAAGTCCACGCGGCAGCAAGCTTACTTGGAAAACTTGATCCACCTCGCCCGTATCCAGCGCCCAATCCCTCCGAAAAATTTCCGTCAGATGACCATTCTCCTTGGGAACATGCTTCACCTCCCGCAGCTTCACCCCGTCGATCAGGGTTTGCAGTTGCGTCCAATCCGCCGTCACGCTCTGCCCGTCCTTGCGGCAACCTGCGATCATGCCTGTCCGTTCAAGTGATGCCTTCTTCTTT
>JAJNBN010000108.1 GCA_021156225.1 Verrucomicrobiota bacterium
GTGGTGAGCAGGACGACATCGCAGGTTTCGATGACTTTCTTGTAAGCGTCCAGGCCGACGAACTGGCGTTCAGCGGGCACGTTCACTTTCTCGGGCTGCAATTTCTTCAACGACTCGAGACCGATCTTGAGCTTGTCCTCGAAGACGTCGCCCATGGCGTGAAGTTCGCAATTGCTATCCGCCGTCAAAGCCTGGTTCGCCGCGCCATTGCCGCGACCACCGCAACCGATAAGGCCGACCTTGAGCTTGTCCGCCGTGCCTGCGCCACGCATCACACTGGGGAAAGAGAGCGTGGAGGCCAGCGCCGTGGCGGCAGCCGTGGTCTTGAGAAACTCGCGACGGGAGGTGTTGTCGGTGGTCATAGTGATAGCGTAAGCAGTGGTGCCGAGGCGTCAAGCAACAGCAAGCGCGAAGGGTTGGACTGAAGAGGTTGCGGTTGAATTCAACAGGATTGCCGTGATCACGGACAGAAGACTGGGAGAAGGGCGGTGGGGGAATACTCGTCTTTTAGGATGAGTTGCAAAGTTGCTATGCGCGGACGTCCCACGAGACGCGGGCCCTACGTAGGGCAACCGTTGCCACTGTTACGATTAAGCTTTTGCACTATGGCAAAACGCCAGGGTCCTGACCATTCGTTCGCAATCGGGCAATTCATATAGCGATTCACCCCAGGTGCATACATATGTAGCTTTGGCTAGATTGACTCCATCTGATACATACCATGCCCTTATAAAATCTTTATCGAATTTGAAACTGGCAGAGGCAAGTTGGCGCCCCTTGTTTTCAATTATCACGTTGCTTTCTTCATTCAAACCTTGGGCGTAAGCAAATTCCCGAAGCATTGAGAGAAGTTCAGCGGCTGTTAGATTTGCTATAGTGCCAGATTCATACAGTGCAATTGAGATTTGAAACGCACCCTTGCCACCTGGTTTCACGAATGTATAGGGCGCGTTATCCTCTAGCTCAGCAGCGACATCACGCCAATCATCCTGCAATGAGAGTGTGAAAGGTGTTTGCATTTTCACCACTCCGTCGGCACGTAGTCTTTTAGGAACTGGCCGTAAAGGTGTTTGCCCGTGTTGATGCCGTCGATGATGGGATCGACGATACGGGCGGCGCCATCGACGACGTCCAGCGGGGGATTGAAGCGGTGATCCTTGGCCTTGCGGGCGGCGATGGCGGCGGGGTCTTCATCGGACACCCAGCCGGTGTCCACGCTATTCATGTGGATGCCGTCCACATAGTAATCCGCCGCGGAGGTGCGCGTCATCATGTTCAGCGCAGCCTTGGCCATGTTCGTGTGCGGATGGCGCGTGGTCTTGTATTTGCGGTAGAACTGACCCTCCACGGCGCTGACATTCACGATGTGCTTGTCGCGGTTCGGCGTGCGCAGCATCAAGGGTTTCAGGCGCGCGTTGAGGATGAACGGCGCGATGGCATTGACCAGTTGCGTTTCGAGCAGTTCCACGGACGGCACCTCAGCGAGGGTGAGACGCCAGGAATTGCGGTCGCGCAAATCGATCTGCTGGAGGTCTTGATCTAAGCGGCCTTCGGGGAACAGATCCTTCTGGGCGTGCAGTTCATCCGGCAGCAAAGGCACTTGGGAGAGCGCGGCGGCGTGAGTCAGGCCGGCCACTTCCGAGATGCGGCGCTCGGCCACGGCAGCAGAGGCATCGCCTTCCGGCAGCATGGAGTAGCCGCGCAAACCTTCGTAAGCGCCGATGAGCTTCTGCACCTGTGAGGGCAAGTCATGCAGCGCGCCCGTTTCCTGCGCCATCATGTGGCTGTAGAAGTCTGGCGGACGGCGCACGGTCTGGCAGGCGTTGCTGATGATGAAATCCAAGCGATCACGTGTGACCAGCAAGTGGCGGCAGAACGCTTCGACAGAAGGCGTGTGCCGCAGATCGAGACCGAAGATCTCCAGACGATCTTTCCACAGGTTGAAATCCGGCTCTTGCGAATAACGCATCGCGGAATCGCGGGGGAAGCGGGTGGTGACGATGAGGTGCGCACCTGCGCGAAGGAGTTTGATGCCTGCTTGATAACCGATCTTCACGCGGCCACCAGTCAGAAGAGCCACGCGACCGGTGAGGTCGGCAAGTTCCCCGCGTTTGCGGTAGTTGAGTTCGGAGCACTTGGGACAGAGCTGGTCGTAGAAATGATGGATCTGCTGGTAGTCCTGTTTGCAGATGTAGCAGTTCTGCGGTTCCACCACTTCGCGGAATTCAGGTTCTTCCACGGTCTGCTGTTCATCGCTGGCCGGAGGCAGATAGTTCGGCGTGGTGAAGACGGGCTTGCGGCGCAGTTCGCGGATGCCGGTCTCATGGAGAACCGCTTGATCTTTGTCGCGTTTGTCGGATTTGCGCTGGCGCTGGCTGGCTTTGGTGAGTCGGCGACGTTCTTTCACGTCCGGGCAATAGACGAGACCTGCAGCTTGTACGAGGCGGGCGCGGTCCTTGGCGGACATGTTCGCCATCAGGGCGCGGTCGGCGGCGATGGCTTCAAGCAGATCGGCGGCGGCGCGGAGTTTATCCGACAGCGCAGCGTCACCGGTCTTCGGGCTATGTTCAGCGGGCGTAGTAATAAGCGTCAAATTTTCGTCATCCAGCGGGCCGGAGCCCGTTGAGACGGTCGGCAACGGTATCTGGCTTTTGGGAGGCGTCAAGAGGGTGTTCGGGGTGGGGAAACTCTGACAGGCGAGGGCGCCTGTCAGACTATTGGCAGGCGAGGCGCCTGCTCCACTACGGCAGCTTGCCCCAAATCTCTTCCATCAGCTTGAAGACTTCGGGTTCGTGTTCCTTCAGTTCACCGCGATTGAAGGGGAAGAAGTCGTTCATACCAAAGTAGGATTCGGTCATCTCGGCGAAGAATTCCTTCTGATCGGTGAGCCCATAATGCCGACGTGTATTGCCTTCGATATACAAGATGTTCTCGTATTGCGGTTTCTGGCGCCACTTCTCCCACAAAGTTTTGACGCGTGGCTCGTCAAAACCGAGGACGCGATCGTGATACGCGTGGGCAAGCTCGTGGAGGACGCACCAAGGCTGGATGCGATGATGGCGCAGGCCGGTAAAGCCGATGGCCGAGGGGAGGTGAACGCACTTCACGAGATTGGTGGCGTAGCCGTTTTCCCGCAGCCAGTTGGCGTTGGGATGATACTGCATGCTGGTCAGCTTGCCGTGCGTGAGGTCCAGCCAAATGGGGACGGCGCGCAGTTTCGTGAGCTGATTGGTGGGCATGATGAGGGCGATTTCGTAGAGCGCGTTATCGAGCATGCGGAGGGCGCGCTGGCTGAGATCTTTGTTCTCATCGGCCAACAAGCGCTGATCGATGTGGATGGTCCAGCCCTCCATCTGACGGGTTTCGTGAGCTGTCGGTTTGGGCGCGCCCTGAGCCCAGAGATTTGCGGTGAGTAAAAGGAAGATCAACAGGCTTAGAAATGTGCGCATCGTTATTCTTTCTTTTTGGCCTTTTTGACTGCCGTTACCACCGTTGCTTCCGGTTGTTTCAATGTCGGCGGCCCTTTCAGCCAGCCTAGTGATGTGAGGAACTTGTCTGTCTCCAGCACAGTCTCATACCAATACTTGCTGTCCTCCTTGCCGTAGTTGAAGAAGCCGTGGCCTTGGCCCTCGTAGATGTGGGTATCGCAACGGACGCCTACTTTTTCCATGTTCGCCTTGAAAGTCTCCAGCGTCTTCACCGGGATGAGATTGTCCTTCGAGCCGAGGAACACGATGGCCGCCGGATCATCTTTCGTGATGTTATGCGCTGGGGAGAATTCCTTATACCGTTCGCTCACACGGGCCGTGCCCCAGCCGCCCGGGCCGTTATCGAAGACCGGATTGTAGAGCAGCATTGCATTGGACTTCGCCGAGATTTTCAAATCATCCTGCGGATCATCCGTGCCTTCCACCATGCCGACGAACGCGGCGAGATGACCACCCGCAGACCCGCCGCCAGAGGCAATGCGATCAGGGTCGATACCCAGTTCCTTCGCGTGCGACCGCACCCAGCGCATGGCCGACTTGGCATCATGGATACATTTGGTCGGCGGTTCGTTGGTCTTCTTGTCGAGCAGACGATACTCCACCTGCACGCAAACCAGACCGCGTGTCACCAGATACTCGCTCGTCTCGTTGAATTGCGTGGGGCCGCCACCAGTCCAGCCGCCACCGTGAAAGAAGACGGCGGCGGGACGTTGATCCGAGACTTTCCAATTGGCGGGCTTGAGGATGTGGAGTTTGAGTTCTCGACCGTCGACCTTTTTGTAAACCTTGGCTTCGCCAACGGGAGCGGCGGCTTGACTGTTCATGCTATTCAGCGCGAAACAGCACAAGGTGAAGAAAAGAGCCAAGGATTTCATGGACTTGTTGATAACAAGAACGGCGGCGGGAAGCACGCCTGTTCTTAAGCCTTCGGCTTGCGTCCTACGCGGCTGGCGCCCAAGCCGCCATCGACGGCGAGGGTCTGGCCGGTGATATAGGAGGAGGCATCCGAGCACAGGAAGATCGCCGCGCCGACACAATCCGCAGCGCTGCCGAAGCGTTCGAGCACGAACTTCTGTTCGTAGTCGGCGACGCGCTCGGGGGATTTGCCGAGGCGTTCGTGGGTGAAGTCCGTATCGATGACGCCGGGGGCGAGTCCATTCACGCGGATCTTCTGATGACCGAGGGCGACGCTCAAGGTCTTCACCATGCCGATCATGCCGGCCTTGGCGATATCATACGCGGTGCAATCATGATCGGCCTGCATGCCGCTAGTATCGGCGATGAGGACCACGGAGCCGGATTGGCCTTCTTCCCACAGGATCTTGGAGAATTCCTGGATGAGGAAGTAGTTGCCGGTGAGGTAGACATCCATCGTGTTCTTCCAGCGCTGCATGTTCATCTCGCGGAAGGGGACATCGTAGAATGAACCGGCATTGCATACGAGCAGGTCCAGCTTGGACAGGCGCTTGCGGGCGGCGGTGATGATGTCACGTGGGGACATCACCGAACGCAGGTCGCCATTCACGTAAGGGCAGGTGGGTGGAATGTCTTTCGGCCGATTCTTCGTGCCGTGGAAGACCACCTCGGCGCCCGCTTCATGCAAGCCCTTGCCGATGGCGAAGCCGATGCCGCGCGAAGATCCTGTGACCAACGCACCATGACCTTGTAAGGAAAACAAACTCATTACGGCTTTTATTTCAAGCTGGAGAGATATTCGATGACATCGCGCAAGTCCTGCTTCGTGAGAATGGTTCCCAGCTCCGGCAGCATGGAGGACATGCCTTTCTCGCGCTTGGCGATATCCGTTTTCTTGATCTTCATCACGCCGTCCTCGGGGGAGTTGACGGTCAGTTCGGTCTCGCTCTCCTGCTTAAGGATGCCCATCACGGTGGGGCCGCTCTTCATGGTGAGTACGACGTTCTCGTAACCCGGGGAGATGACGGAGTTCGGATGCACGATGGAATCCAACAGATATTCGCGTTCCTTTTGCGAACCGATCTTGCCGAGGTCGGGGCCCACGTCGCCGCCTTCGCCATTGATCTTATGGCAGCGGAAGCAGGCGGCTTCGGCGCGTTCGTAGAAGATCTCTTTGCCGCGTTTGGCATCGCCGCCGTAGAGCACCTCGCGGAAACCGTAGAGCGAATCTTTCTTGTTCTGCTTGGATTGATACGCCTTCAGCGCGTCCTTGACGGCGGGAGCCTTGCGGCCTTGCGCGGCGAAGATGACATCGAGTTGGATCTCACGTGGCACGGCTCCGTCTTTCAATTTACCCAACCAAGTGAGTACAAGAGCATCGGCTTCTTCGCTCTGGATACCGGCGAGGGTTTCCAGTGCAGCTTGTTGCTCGCCCACGGAGTTTTGCTCCAAGGCGGTGGCGATGGTTTTCATCATGTTCGGCCCGGCCATGGCGGTGATGAGGCGGCTGCCTTCGCGGCGGAGGGCATTTTCTTTGTCAGTGCGGGCGAGTTGGATCGTCTCGCTAAGCTTCGGATCCTTCAAGCCGGCCAGGGCGCGCAGAGCCGCTACGCGCACATCCACCTTCAATTCGTCGAAAGCCACGAGGCCGCGCAAGGCGGTGCCCGCTTCCTTCAAGTCCAGCTTCTCGATGGCGGTGATGGTCGCGATGCGGACGTTGTCATTGGTCGAGGCCAGCAAACTCTTCCAAGAACCTTTCAAGGCCTGCTTGGCGGGGGCGTCATCGCGGTTGGGAAGGGGGCGCCAGAGGCCGGTGATGCGGTCGCGACCGCCGGGCTTCGCCCAATCACCGAGAAACTCCAGGCCTTCGACACGGACGGTTTCACTGGCGGCATCTTGCGCGATCAAGGTAGTGATGGCTTGAGCGTTGCTGCCTTTGCCGAGGCGGAAGTTGGCGTTCATCGCGCGGCGCAGGATGAAATCGGAGGACTTCGCGTTCTTGGTCAATTCAGCGAGCTGCGGCATCGCATCGTTGATGGGCACGTCATTGATCGCGCGGGCGGCTTCGAGGACCACGGAGCTGTCGCGGTCTTTCAGGAACTGGGCGACGTCGGGACTCTCCAGCTTGCGCATGCCGAGGAGGGCGGCGATGCGTACGGAAGGAGAGGCTTCTTTCGCGGCGAGTTCGAGATGCTTGCCGCCATCGATCGTGGTCAAGGCCATCATGCCCGCGTGGCGCAGGTAGGGATCACGTTCGCCGTTCTCGCGGATAACGCTGATGATGCGTTCCACAGCGCGGGCATCGCCGTAGCGGCCGGCGGCTTGAACGGCGAAGTAACGCACCCGCGCATCGGAGTCTTGCAGCAATTGCATGAGCGCATTGAAGGCGCCTTCGTAACGGGCGATGCCCATGACCCGCGCCGTTTGCGCGCGGACTTCGGGGTCCTTATCCAAGATAAGCGGGACGAGTTCCTGCACGTGATCGAGGCCGGGCGTCTGGCCCATCTGGGCGATCGCCCAGAGAGCGTGGATGCGCGTCATCTGGTTGCGGCTCGTTTTGGCGGCAGTGATCAAGGCATCGAGCGGCTTGCTGAAGGGACGGAGGAAACGGGTGACCTTCGTCTTCTTGAATTCCTTGTCACGCGCTTCTTCGGCTATGGCGTATTGGGCGGCGAGCCGTACGCGCTGATCGGAGTGGCCGAGCAAGGTGATGAGTTCATCATCACTGCGGCCGCGCATGCCTGCGGCGAGAATCGTTTTGGTATCCGTGACGGCATCGCTGTTATCCACTTCCGGATCGTGCAGGCGGTAGATGCGGCCTTTGCCGGTCTTTTCCCAGCCGCTGACCCAATCGAGCACATAGATGCCGCCGCCGGGAGCGAACTCCACATCCGTGGGATACATGCCCCAGATGAGTTTGCCGTCCATCTTCTCCAGCGTGTTATCCATCAGGTAATCCTTGGGATTGTTCACCAGATAGGACGCACCGAAGGGGCGCATCTTGAAGTACCGCACGCCGCCGGGGAAATCGGCGTAGAAGAACGTGTCCTTGTATTTATCCGGTAGACCGGTGCCCGGATAATACGTGATGCCTGCGGGACCATGACCGATGTGTGCGGCGGCCGGGAGGATGTAAGCAGCGGTATTGCGCGGCGGGAGATCCCAGAGTTTTTCGGAATTCCATGCGCCGAGTTTGGGCAGGTGCTGCCAGCCGTAGCGCCAGCCGTAATCGGCACCTTCCACGATGTGCGTCCAACGGGCTTTGTCGCCGCCATCGGCGTTGTTGTCACCGGTGAAGAGATTGCCGTATTGATCGAAGGCGAGTTCCTGCGGATTACGCAGACCGACAGCCACAACTTCGAAGGCGGTGCCATCAGGATTGCAACGGAACACCGCGCCGGTATCGGGCAGCTCGATCTTCTTTCCCTCTTTCGTTTCTACATGCGTGCCGCGGTCGGCGATGGTGAAATAGAGTTTGCCATCGGGGCCGAACTTCAGGCCGTGCATGTCATGACCGCCGTAGGCGATGTGGACGCCGAAGCCGCTGAGCAAGGGCACACGTTCCTTGGCCTTGCCGTTTTTATCGACGCCCTTCAAGAGCCAGAGGTCGGGGATGCAAGTGAAGTAAACATCCTCGCCCTTCACCGCGATGCCAGCAGCGACACCGGAGACGAGGGTGTTGAAGCCTTCAGCATAGATGCTGGACTTGTCCACCTTGCCGTCGCCGTTCGTGTCTTCGATGAGGCGGATGCGTTCGGATTCGACCTCGAGATCTTTCCAGTCGAATTTGCCGTCGTTGTTGCGATCTACAAGGATGTCTTTCGGCAGGTCCTTGTTCTCGGGAACGAGCTTATCTTTCAGGAAATCGATGCGGTCCTGCACGGTGCGGAAGGAGAGGTCGTTATCCGTCCAGGTGCGATGCTTGCGGATGTCATAGACGGATGTGCGGCGACGGCCGGTCTCCACGACATAAGCGCGGCCTTTGTCATCGAAGGCGAAGCTGACGACGTCCTGAATGTCTGGCTCGGCGGCGAAGACATCGATCTTCAAGCCGGGCGTGACGCGGAATTTTTTCATCGCCGTCGCCGGATCATCGGCCAGGGAGACGCCTTCGGGATACTTGTCGTCCTTCGCACCGTCGGCGGCTTGGAGGGACGAAAAAGAGGGGAGGACGCCCAACAAGGTCGCGGCAAGGCAAGCGGTGGCAGTGCGATGGATCAGCTTCGGCATGGCGGGGCTAGAATAACGATAACTGGTGCTGAG
>JAJNBN010000109.1 GCA_021156225.1 Verrucomicrobiota bacterium
TTGTCTCCACATAACGCATATAGCGCATATAGGCGTAACGGTTGCTGGAAAGGGATGGCAAGGTGGGGACGTGAGAGAGGAAAGTTTATGAAGACGGAAAACGACGGCGAGGATGGAAAAGATGAAATTTTGTGTAGTTGTACGAGTTATAGCGAGCGGAAGGCTAACGGAAGCGGTGATTTGCTGGCAGAGTGGGGACGTATGACGATCAGAAGTGGATTGAAGATGGTGGTGAGTGGATGCGGTGACGACAGAATCGCAACTGCCGTTGTGGTTTGGTTGGGTGGCGGTGGGGGCCCTTGGTTTGGGCGCGACGGAGTCTTGCCCTACCGGGAAGAGTCGAGGACGAGGACGATATGAAAGCCGGGCTTGCGGAGGACTATGGGAACAGGTTCAGATATGGGAAATAACGAGGAACGAATGATACTGCGCACGATGTTGCAGCGGCTCTACGCGAGCCTGATCGCCGGTCCGGGGTTGAACGCGCGACCGCATAACAGCCGGCAGCGGGTGGACCTGCTGGAGCTGCGGCATTTGCAGGGGACGGAGCCAGCGACGGCGTTGCGTGATCTATTGGCGGGCAAGGTGGAGTTTCCGGCGAAGGTAAAGGAATTCGACTGGCCAGATGCTCCGGAGAGCTATTGGTCGGAAGAGCAACGCACAGCAAAGACGGCGGAGGACAAGCAGAACAAGGTGTTGGGCAAGCTGCGGGACATCGCGGAGGACGCGACGGAGTATTACAATGATCATGGGGATCAGGCTTTGTTCGTCGGGTTTCCGTTGCTGTCCATTCCGGTGACGCAGGACCGGCAGGGGTTCAAGTCTTCACGGATTCTGGCTCCGATTGCGTTTGTGCCGGTGACGTTGAGTGTGCGGCGGGGGATTTCGCCGGGGGTGACCATGACAGTGACGGGCGAAGGCGCGGACCTGGTGATGCCGAATCCGGGGTTGCTGGCGTGGATCGAGCAACAGACGGGACAGAGCACCGAGGGGCTTTTCGCAGATGAGTCGGGTGAGAACCCTTGGCGGGAGATCGCAGAGACGATCGCGCTGGCGGCGAAGGCGGCAGGCATCGAGGTGCCGCCGGTGTTTGATGAGAGGACGATGTTACAGGGTGTGCCGAAGATGGATGCCTTGCCGACGAAGGCGGAGATTTTGCCGTGCGCGATCATTGGTTTGTTTCCCTTGGTGAATCCCGGGTTGTTGCGGGATACGAAGTGGATGCAGGAAACGGAGCCGACGCTGGTGAATCCGGTGCAGGCGTTTCTCTCGCCCAAGGCGCTGGAAGAGGCGGAGGAGAATCAATTGCCTGAGGCGAAGGAGTGGGATCACGAAGCGAGTGCGGCCAAGGTGAAGCGGGATTTCAGCGAGGAGCTTTTGGTGACACATGCGGACCCTTGCCAGGCGGAGGCGGTGGCGCACGCGCGGCGCAGTGCGGCCTTGGTGATTCATGGGCCGCCGGGAACAGGGAAGAGCCAGACAATTGCGAATATCATCGGGGATCATCTGGCGCGGGGTGAACGAGTGCTGTTCGTGTGTGACAAACGCACGGCGCTGGATGTGGTGAAGTATCGGCTGGATAGCATGGGGTTGGGCGGACTCTGCGGGGTGATCCATGATCCGCAGCGGGACCGCACGCAACTCTACATGCAGATCCGGCAGAAGCTGGAGGACCTGGCGCAGGACGCGGAACTGGCCGATCCGGCGCGGAAGTTGGGGCAGACGAACACGCGCCTAAATGATCTGCACGCGGAATTGCGCGGATACTTCGATCGCTTGCATGGCTGCGGTGAGGCAGGGGAATCGTTTCATCAATTGGTTGGTGAGTGGTGGCTGGCCCGGGAGAAGGGCGGGGTGGATCTGCCGGAAGTGGAGGGACTGACGGAGCAGGATTTGATGACGCATCGCACGGATGCGGAAGAGATCTTGAAACGGGCACTGACGGCGCGGTGGCCGGAGAGTCCGTATCGCGGGCGATTGGGCCTGACGCTTTCGGAGTGGTTGGCGAGTAGGCCGACGGAGATCAAGGCGAAGCTGGAGAAAGCGGTGGGGGCAGCGCAGGGAGTGGATGCGAGTGCGGGCTTGGGACTGGTGCATCTGGAAGCGAGCTTCGCAGCGCAGGAGCAGGCGGAAGCGCGGGGAGCTTTGGCGGACTTACTGGACGCGGTGGTGAAGCGGGGATTGCCGGAGGTGGCGTTGAAGCTGGCGGCGAGCAGCCAATGGCAGCGGTTTGAAGAAGAGATTTCGAGTCTGGCGAAGGAAGCAGAGCGTTTGGGGCATCCGCTGGAGCGCGAGTTGTTTTTGCAGGTGAAGGGAGCGATGCCGCCTTTAGGCGAAGTGGGACGACGGTTATTGGCGCTGGATAACTGGGCGCCAATCGCAGGGAGCTGGACGCGATTCTTTGCGTTTGCGAAGAAGAAGGAAGCGGCGGCGGCGTTGACACCTTTGGCCTTGCCGATGACGCCGGAAGCGACGGAGCGGGCGCGCGTGTTTTATCTGGGGCTCAAGGCGCGGTATCTGTGGAGCGATCTGCGCGACCGTTTGCTGGACAAAGAGGCGGTGACGTTGCCGACGGATGAAGAGTTACTAGCCTTCCGCGATGGGTTGCCGGAGGTCATCACGGTGCTTAAGACGCTCAAGCAACCGATCTATGCACTGGTGCAGGCGACAGTGTTGGCGGCGTTGCAGGACTTGGCGGGCAAGGGTGTCGGATGCGTGACGATGCTGCGGCAATCGGCGAAGCGGGCGGAGGCGATCCATGGGCTGGAAGTGGCGCTGATGGAGTCGCAGGTGTTCGCGGATGAAGCGATTGGCGAGCTTTCCGGTGGTTGGCGGAAGAACGAACTGGCGACGGAGATTTGCCAGCGGTTCGTGGAATTCTTCGACACGTTGGAAGAAGCGATACGGTTGTCAGATCGTTTGCGGACGTGCTCGGCAGCGATGCTGCAAGCGGTGTCCGAGGCAGCAGTGCGCGGGATGCCGTGGGAGACGGCGGAACCGGCGCTGAAGGCATCGGTGCTGTCACGTGAGATACGGAAGAGATTGCGCGAGGATGAGGCGCTGGCGCGGATCGATACGAAGCGCGTGGAGGCGGCCTTTGCGGAATTGGTGGAGCGTACGGAGGAAAAGAAACAGCTCGTGCGCGCGGTGGTGACGCATCGCTGGCAGAAGGTGTGGCGTGAGCGGTTGCTGGCCTCGACGGGTTCCCGGTTGAACACGCTAGGGGCATCATTGCGGCAGCGGCTTTATGTGCGGGGTGAGAAAGCGATGAAGCTGCGGCAGATGATTTCAGCAGGTGCGGGAATAGAAGGCGGTGATCCGCTCTTCGATCTGTGTCCGGTGTGGATGGCGAGCCCGGCGACAGTGGCGCAGATATTTCCGCGGGAGGCGTTGTTCGATGTGGTGATGTTTGATGAAGCGAGTCAATGCCGGTTGGAAGAAGCGTTGCCGGTATTGCTGCGGGGCAAACGGGTGGTTATCGCGGGTGATCCGAAGCAATTGCCGCCGACACGGTTCTTCGAGCAAGCATTGGCGGACAGCGATGACACGGCGGCGGAGACGGCGGATGAAGTGTTCGTGCAGCAGCAATCGGAGGCGGAAGATCTGCTGACGGCGGCGCTGAACCTGAATGTGCAGGAAGCGTTTTTGGATGTGCATTATCGCTCGCGGAACGAGGCGCTCATCGGGTTCTCGAACGAGGCGTTTTATGCGAAACGGTTGCAGCCGATCCCGGGGCATCCGAAGAATCGGGCGCTCGCGGCGCCCATTCGGCTCGTGCGCGTGGATGGGCTGTACAAGGATCGCGGCAATGAGGCGGAGGGGAAAGCGGCAGCAGCTTTGGTGATGGAATTGCTCGATGATAAAAATCCGCCATCCATCGGGGTGGCGTGTTTCAATCTGAACCAGCGCGATTTGATTCTGGAAGAATTGGACACGATGGCGGCGGCGGATGCGAAGTTTGCCGAGCGTTTGGAGATCGCGCGGAAGCGGCGCGGGAATGATTCGTTTGAGGGATTGTTCGTGAAGAACCTGGAGAATGTGCAGGGCGATGAGCGGGATCATATGATCATCTGCACGACGTTCGGCCTGGATGTGAATGGAAAGTTCCGGCGGAACTTTGGGGCGTTGTCACGTAATGGTGGTGAGCGGCGGTTGAATGTATTGGTCACTCGGGCACGGGAGGCGATCCATATCCTGACTTCAATCCCGCGTGCAGAGTATATCAGCCCAGAGCAGTTAGAATCGGGGCAACGACCTACGGGCAGGCATTTCCTCTACGATTACTTGCGTTATGCGGAAGGCGTGGGGACGACGTTTGAGCGCTGGCAATCGGACATGGAGCAAGCTCGCGGCAAAGCGCTGGTGCAATGCGTGAAGGGAGAGACGACACGGGCATCGACCTTGGTGGAGGCGGTGGGCGGGTCATTGCATGCGGAGCATGATGTGGGATCCACTTTGTATTGGGGCAATGACGGATTCTGTGTGGACGTAGCGTTGACGCATCCGGAGTTAGGGGCGGATGTGACGCTGGGTGTGCTGGCAGATTTCACGCGGTATCAGAAGACGCCGGACCCGATCTCGTGGGAACAATTCCGCAGCATGGTGCTGAGTTCACAGGGGTGGAAACTGCATCGGTTGTGGAGTCCGGCGTTGTTCCGAGATGGGGACGGGCAGTTGCAGCAGGTGGTGGCAAAGCATTTGGAAGCAGCGGGAAAACCGAAGGTGGCTGAGGAGATTCGCGATCTATGAATAAGGCGGAACTGAATTCTTATCTGGTAGGGAAGTTGCCGGAGTATCTGGAGCTTTTGCGGCAGATGGTGTTGATGAATAGCTGGACGCAGAATGTCGCGGGGGTGAACAAACTGGGTGAATTCACGGCGGAGATATTTGGGAGGTTGGGTTTCACGGCGGAGTATGTGCAATCGACTAATCCGAAGTATGGGCAGCATTTGATCCTCACGAGGTTAGGCAAAGGGACCAAATCAGTGGCAATGGTGTCGCATCTGGATACCGTGTTTCCGCCGGAGGAAGAGGAGCGGAATGATTTCAAGTGGCGTGTGGAGGGAGATTTCATTTATGGGCCGGGCACGAATGATATCAAGGGCGGCACAGTGATGATGTGGCTGATGCTGGTGGCGTTGCGAGATCTGGAGCCAGAGTTGTTCGAGGGTGTGACTTGGAAGTTGTTTCTCAATTCGTCGGAGGAGGAGTATTCCCCTGATTTCGGATCGGTGTGCAAAGAGCGATTTGCGCCGAATACTTTAGGTGCTTTGGTGTTTGAATCAGAAGGGCGGCTAGGTGAGCAGCGGTTGGTGGTGACAGCGCGCAAGGGCAGGGCGACGTGGCGGGTGAAGGCTAGCGGGCGTGGATCGCATGCGGGCTCGAAGCATTCGCACGGAGCTAACGCCATAGTGCAGATTGGCAAAACGGTGCAGCAGATTGCGGCGATGACGGATTACAAACGCGAATTGACGGTAAACGTGGCGACCATCGAGGGGGGCACGGTGATGAATCGTGTGCCGCATGAGGCGATGGCGGAGGGAGAGTTTCGGTCGTTTGATCCCCAAGTGTTTGAAGAGGCTAAGCAGGCGCTCCTTAGATTAAACGGACCTGGTGAGGTGCAAAGTCCAACGGATCGGTTCACGTGCCAGATCAAAGCGGAGATCAAGACGGTGAGCCGGCCATGGCCGAAGAATGCGGGTTCAGAGAAGCTTTGTGCGATCTGGGAGGCGGCGGGAGCCGAGTTGGGCATGCTGGTAGGGCATCAGGAGCGAGGTGGGTTGAGTGATGGGAATTTGATCTGGGATGCGGTGCCGACATTGGACGGGTTGGGGCCTTGGGGGGATAACAGCCATTGTTCCGAACGGACTGCGGACGGAAGCAAGGAACAGGAGTATATCGAGGTGCCGTCGATCGTGCCGAAGGCGGCGTGGAACTTGGTGGGGCTTAAAAGGTTACTTTCCGAATGAAGGAGACTATGATTGCAGACGTCCAACTGATTGACAAAGCCCGCCGTGGCGTCAAAAGTAGCGGCATTCTCTTTGAGTCATGAAATTGAGTCAGCGTTTCAAATCCAGCGTGTTTGCGCTTACGGGCCTGTTTGCGTCAGGCGTGGTTTCGTCCTATGGGGCGGTTGATTTTGTGCGACAGGTGAAGCCTGTGCTGGAATCGGCCTGCTTGAGCTGCCATGGGGCAGAAAAGCCGAAGGGGGAATTTCAATTGCACACGAAGGCGGCTGCTTTCAAAGGTGGCGAAAACGGTGTCGCCATCGTGGCCAAAGACCCAGCCAAGAGCCCGCTCTACACGACAACTGCGCTGCCCAAGGATCATGACGATATCATGCCGCCGAGCAGCAAGGAACCGTTGGCGAAAGAGCAATCGGAGATCCTGAAGCAATGGATCGCGGAAGGTGCGGTCTGGCCGGATGGGGTGGAATTGAAGCAGACGCAGCGCATCAGTTTCGTGAAGGATGTGCAGCCGGTCTTGGAGTTCAATTGCGTGGCGTGCCATCGCGAGGGACATGACAAGGGCGGTCTGCGTTTGGATGCCAAGCAATTCGCGATGAAGACGGGGGACAATGGCCCGAGCATCGTTCCGTTCTTCGCGGAGAAGAGCAAGACGTTCACCTCCACAACGTTGTCCAAGGATGATGAAGCTTTGATGCCACCGTCAAACAAAGGCGGCCCGATGCCGAAGGACAAGCAGGACATCCTCAAGGAATGGATCAACCAAGGCGCGGCGTGGCCGGAGGGTATCACGCTGACGCCGAAGAAGGCTGATCAGGCGACTGGTGGCGACAATCTCGCGTTGGTGGTGGAGATGCACAAACGCATCGTGGCAAACCTGAAAGAGAAGACTGCAGCGGACATGAAGCAGTATAATCAGGTGATCCCGGGTGGAACGGTGAACTTTGACATGATGCCGATTCCAGCGGGCACTTTCCTGATGGGCACGCCGGAGACGGAGAAGGGCCGCAAGGCAGATGAGGGGCCGCAAGTGCAGGTGAAGATTGAGCCGTTCTGGATGGGTAAGACCGAGGTGACCTGGAACGAGTATGAACTTTTCATGTATCCCGAAGATCAACGTCTGGCTGCCGCGGGCGGCACGGTGACGAAGGATACGGTAGTGGATGGTGTGAGCCGTCCTACGAAGCCTTATGTGGAAATGAGTTTCGGCATGGGCAAGGACGGTTTCCCGGCCATCAGCATGACGCATCATGCAGCGAACAAGTATTGCCAATGGTTGAGCGCCAAGACAGGACATTTCTACCGTCTGCCTACGGAAGCGGAATGGGAGTATGCCTGCCGCGCAGGAACCACGACGGCTTATTCCTTCGGCGACGATGCTTCGAAGATCGGCGAATACGCCTGGCTCGAAGCGAACAGCGATTGGAAGTATCAGAAGGTTGGCAAGAAGAAGGCGAACCCCTGGGGCTTGCATGATATGCACGGCAACGTGATCGAATGGTGCCTGGATCAATACAGCGCGGACACTTACAAGCAAGGTGCGGGTAAGACGGTGGATAATCCGTGGGTGCGCTCATCCACGCCGTATCCGCATGTCGCCCGTGGCGGTTCTTGGGATGATACGCCGGACAAGTTGCGCAGTGGTGCACGCCGTGCTTCCGGTCCGGGTTGGAAAATCCAGGACCCGCAATTGCCGAAGAGCATCTGGTATCACACGGATGCCCAGTTCCTTGGCATTCGCGTCGTGCGTCCGCTGAAGGTTCCTTCTCCGGAGGAGCTGAACAAGATTTGGAATAACGGTGTGGAGAAGGATTGATTTTACTGAACGAACATCCGGTCTGACAGTCCAAACAATTATGAACGAACCCCAGAATTCTCCAGAGTGGCCAGAGTTATCGCGCCGCGGTTTCCTGCAAACATCGAGCGTGGCACTTGGTGGCGCCATGCTCGGCGGGTTGAGCATCGAGCGCAGCGCGCACGCCGCGGGCAGCGATGAACTGAAGATCGCCTTGATCGGTTGCGGCGGCCGTGGTTCTGGTGCGGCAGACCAGGCGATGAGCACGGGTGGAAAAACCAAACTGGTGGCCATGGCTGACGCTTTCGAAGAAAGCCTGCTGAACAGCCTGAGCGGTTTGCGTAAGCAGCATCCTGACCAGGTGGACGTGCCGCCGGACCGTCAGTTCGTCGGTTTTGACGCTTATAAGAAAGCAATCGCTTTGGCGGATGTAGTGATCTTGGCGACGCCGCCGGGCTTCCGGCCTTTGCACTTCGAGGAAGCAATCCGGCAAGGAAAGCACGTGTTTTTTGAAAAACCGGTGGCGGTGGATGCTCCCGGTGTCCGCAAAGTGCTGGCCGCCGCACTTGAGGCCAAAAAGAAGAATCTCAAAGTGGGTGTCGGTTTGCAGCGTCATCATCAGATCGGTTATCTCGAAACCATCAAGCGCCTGCATGATGGTGCGATCGGCGACATCGTTTCGATGCGTTGCTACTGGAACAGCAACGGGGTTTGGGAACCGCGCATCACTCGCGATCAGGCCAAGAACGAAATGGATTACCAGGTGCGTAACTGGTACTACTACAACTGGCTGTCCGGCGACCATATCAACGAACAGCACATCCATAACATCGACGTCATCAACTGGGTCAAGAAGGGATATCCCGTCAAGGCGCAGGGCATGGGTGGGCGCGAAG
>JAJNBN010000110.1 GCA_021156225.1 Verrucomicrobiota bacterium
ATCGCCAGTGCGATACATGCGCTTGACCGGACCGGAGGCGATCGCTTGCCGCACAAACTTCTGTTCCGTCAATTCCGGAGCCGCCAGATAATCAAGGGCCAGTCCATCGCCTGCGGCAAACAGTTCACCCGCCACACCGATCGGCACCAGGTTCCGGTGCTCATCCAGCACATAGACCTCGGTGTTGGCAATGGGCCGGCCGATCGGAATCGTCTTCCGTTTCAACGAATCGTCCGTGATCCGATGACAGCAGGTGAACGTCGTGTTTTCTGTTGGACCGTAACCGTTGATCACCTCGCATTGTTCAAACGCCTGTTTGACGTGCGCGGGAGATAGCACATCTCCACCAGCCAGCACTCGCCGCAATCCCTTGAAACAAGTGGCATCATGCTCCACCAGTTGGTGAAACAGTCCGGCAGTCAGCCACAAGGTGGTGATGCCCTGCTGCCGGATGAAACCCGCCAGTTCATCCATGTTCGGCAGATGCGGCGGAAAGACGACCAGCTTGCCGCCGTTCAACAACGGCCCCCAGATCTCCAGCGTGGAAGCATCAAACGCAATGGGGGCCATCTGGAGAAATACTTCATCCTCTTGGAACGGCGCATAATCCGTGGTCTTCACCAGCCGCACGACACCGCGATGCGGAACACGAACCCCTTTCGGGCGTCCGGTGGAACCGGAAGTGAAACTCACATACGCAGCATCTTCCGCTGTGAGGCCGAGACCGGGATTGGCCTTGCTCCCGCTGAATATGCTGGTGCTTGGCTCGTCCAGAAAAACGTTTTTAGAAATGAACGGCGAGGCGCCTGCCGTGGCCGTGGCGAACTCCTTCAGCTTCGCCGAGAATTTGGTCTGCGAAAGGATCACCGGCGGCTTCAGGTCCTGCAACATGCCCTGTAACCGTTCCGTCGGTGTGGACGGTTCCAGCGAAACATACGCCGCCCCGGCCTTGATGATGGCCAGCACGGCGATCATCGTCTCCAGCGAGCGTTCCGCCATGATCACCACCATGTCCCCTCGTTGCGTTCCTTGGTTAAGCAGATGATGAGCGAGGGAATTCGCCCGCTCATTCAAGGCCTGATACGTCAACGTCTGGTTGCCCATCGACAAAGCCACCTTGCCCGCGTTTCGGACCGCCTGTTCCTCGAACAGGTCGGCGAGTGACCTTCCAGATGGATAGTGCGTTTTCTTGCCGCTCCATTCTTTCAACAATAGATCTCGTTCCTCGCGGGAAAGCAGGGGGACTTCTTCGATCCGTTGCTCCGGATCTGCCACCACTGCCTCCAACAGGACCTGAAAATTTCCCAGCAACCGGTTCATCGAAGCAGCAGAAAACAGGTCCACATTATACTCTGCGTGCAAGGAGAGTTCTCCCGCCGCTTCCTGCACCGTCAGGATCATGTCGAACTTCGAGGTCCCCGTATCCAGCGGTAACGAGGAGATAGACAGCCCCTCCAGCTTCAAGTGTTGCGCCTCTTCGCTGTTGAGGGCGAACAGGAGCTGGACCAAAGGAGAATAGGCCGGGCTGCGGACGGGTTGCAGCTCTTCCACCAGTTTATCGAAGGGATAATCCTGATGCGTGAAACTTTCCAACGTCACTCCCCGCACTCGGCTCAACGCTTCAGAGAAAGAAGGATTTCCGCTCAAATCAGTCCGTAACACGAGCGTGTTCACAAAAAAACCGATGAGGCCTTCCGTCTCAACCTGCGTGCGGCCCGCGATGGGTGAGCCGACCACCAGGTTGGGCTGCTGCGTGTAACGGAAAACCAGCACCTTGAATACCGCCAGCATCAGCATGAACAGCGTGACGTTCTTCTGCTTGCACAGGGTGCGCGCATCCTTGGCCAGTGCGGGCGGAAGCGTCCGCGCGACCCACGCACCGCGAAACGATTGCTTGGCCGGACGGCTGTTCTCCGCTGGCAATTCCAGCAACGGTGGTGCATCACTAAGCTGCCGCTCCCAGTATTTCCAGTGCTTGGCCATCGTCTCCCCGCCCATTTCCTGGCGCTGCCACAAGGCATAATCCACATAACTCAACGGCAACTCCGCCAGCCCCGGTTCCCTTCCCTGCTTGACCGCGCCATACAAGGCCGCGAACTCGCGAAAGAAAACCGTCAGCGACCAGGAATCCGAGATGATATGATGCATCGTTACCAGCATCACATGCTCGTTCACCGCCGTGCGCACGAGCAGTGTGCGCATCAGATAACCCGCCGTGAGATCGAAAGGCTTGGTCACTTCCGCCCGCATGAGCTCCTGCAGGGCCGTTTCCCTTTCAGTCGCCGCCGTGGCGGTTAGATCCAGGACCTTCAGTTCCGCCGGGCGGGGCGGCTGGATCATCTGGATGGCGGTCCCTTCCTCATTGAGAAACCGCGTCCGGAGGGCTTCGTGGCGTTGCACGATCACATCCAGCGCCCTCTGCACCGCCAGCACGTCCAGTTCCCCCTGCATCCTGATCGCCGAAGGCAGGTTGTAAAGCGGGCTGCCGGGCTCAAGATTGTCGAAGAACCAAAGTCTTTGCTGGGCAAACGACAAAGGCGCCTTGGCCATCTGCGGTGCCCGGGGTATCCGCGGCGCTGGCGTCTTGATGCCTCCCCCTCGCAAGCGTTTCTCCAGCAGCGCCCTTTTCTCGGCGGTCAGTTGCGGTTTGCCGCCCGAGATTTCATTTTCCAAGCCCATCATGAGGAACTCCTCCCGTTTAACGCCATCTCCTCATCACTCAGGGAATTGATCTCCTCGATGAGGATCTGCTCGATTTCCAATGCTAGGGCTTCAATCGTTGGCTTCTCGAAAAACACCCGCATCGAGAGCTCCACTTGAAACGCCTCCCGGATACGGGAGATTACCTGAGTCATCAGCAGGGAGTGCCCTCCCAGTTCAAAGAAATTATCCGTCACCCCGACGTTGCTCCGGCCCAGCACTTCCGCCCAGATGCCCGCGAGTGATTCCTCCGTGGCATTTCGCGGAGCCACCACGTTCCGTTCAGTGAGCTCAGCGTTTAATTCGGGATTAGGCAGCGATTTGCGATCAATCTTCCCGCTCGGCGTCAATGGCAGTGCATCCAGGAAGACGCATCCAGCCGGAATCATGAACTCTGGCAGTTTGGCCTCCAAAAACGTCCGCAATTCCTTCCAGGAAGGCCGCTCTCCCTTGGCCACGACATAGGCCACCAGACGTTTATCGCCGGTTTCGTTTTGAAACACCGAGACCACGGTTTCTGACACCAGCGAATGCTTCGCAAGCACCGCCTCGATCTCGCCCAGTTCCACCCGATAACCGCGGATCTTGATCTGATTGTCTGCCCGCCCGAGGAACTCAATATTTCCATCTGGCATCCAGCGGGCAAGATCACCCGTTTTGTAGAGGCGATCGCCTGAATCCGAAAAAGGGTCTGGAATGAACTTTTGCTCCGTCTGTTCCCGATTGTTGAGATAACCATGAGCCAGGCATTGCCCGCCGATGTAAAGCTCCCCCGCCACATTCACCGGCACCGGCTGACGGCACGCATCCAGCACAAAGAGCTGCGCATTGGCCACCGGCTTGCCAATGGGAGGCAGCGCCATCCATTCCTCCGGACGACCAGCCATCACGTAGGCCGTCACCACGTGACTTTCGCTCGGCCCATATTGGTTGCTCAGCACTGCGTGAGTATAACGGGCAAAGAAGTCTCTGATCTGCGGAGTGATCCGCAACTGTTCACCCGCCGTGTTCACTTCCTGCAAACAGGGCAGATTGATACTCAGCTCCACCGTTGCCTCCGCCAATTGCTGCAACGCTACGAAAGGCAAAAAGATGCGTTGAATCTTGTGTTGCGCCAGAAACCGGGACAACGCCACCGGATCACGCCGCGTGTCATTGTCCACCAGCACCAATGTCCCACCCGAAGCCCATGTGGAGAACATCTCCTGGAACGAGACATCGAAACTGAGCGAGGAATACTGAAGCGTCAGCGCTCCCTGCCCCATCCGGGAATTGCGGCATTGCCATTCGATCAGGTTCACCAGCGCACGATGCGGCATCGCCACGCCCTTGGGCACGCCCGTCGAGCCCGAGGTATAGATCACGTAGGCCAGATTGTCTGGGCCGGCAGCCGCCCGCGTCAGTCCCGCTTCCTTAAACTCCGTCGGGAAACGATCCAACTCGATGACCACGGAATTGTGCGCGGGAAGCGAATCCGAGAGCGACGTTTGCGTTAGCAAAACCTTGATGCCTGCATTCGCCAGCATGAGCGCGAGCCGCGGCTGCGGATATGCCGGATCCAACGGGACATAGGCACCCCCCGCTTTCAACACCGCCAGCACCGCGATCATCATCTCCACCGACCGTTCGAGATAAATGCCTACCGGCACATCGGTGCGAACGCCGATGGTGTTCAGGGATACTGCGAGACTCTCCGCCCGGGCATCCAGTTCACGATAGCTCATGGCACAGTCCCCATGCATCACGGCGATGGCGTCGGGTGTCAGGCTCGCCTGCTTGTCGAACAAGGCGGTGACGGACGGTTCCGGCTCAAACTTGGCTGCTGGCCGGTTCCAATCGGACAGCATGGTTTGCCGTTCCTCCGCCGAAAGAATCTCCAGTTCGCACGCGAGCTGGTGCGGATTGTTCGCGAGATTTTCGAGCAAGACGTGATAATGCCCCAACCACCGCTGGATGGTGCTGCCAGCAAACAGTGCGGTGTTGTAGCGACAATCTAGTTCCAGAGCGCCGTTCACTTCGATGATATTAAAGCCGAGGTCGAAATTGGTGAAACTGTGGCGATTTGCCGCCAGTCCCGTCTCCAGCTCATGGAAGACCGGTGGATCGCCCCAGTGCTCCACATTGAACGTCACCGAAGCCAACGGCATGCGGCCCAGCACGCGCGCCACATTCAATTTCTTGATGAGCGTGCCGAACGTGTAATTCTGGTGCTCGTAAGCCATCACAAACAGCTTGTGCACCAAGTTCAGATAGCTGTGAAAGGTCTGCCTCAGGTCCGCCTTGATCCGCAACGGCAGGAAATTGACGCAATGACCGACGACGGAATTCCCACCCTCCAGGGCCCGGTCCGCCACCGGGACACCGATCACCATCTCCTCCTGATTGCTCAGGCGCTGCAACAGCAGAACGTATCCTGCCAGCAGGGTTTGATACAAAGTGCAGCCGTTTTTCGCGCTCAAGCGGCGCAGTTCTTGGGTAAGAGCAGGCGGCAGCGAACGGAACTCGCGGGCTCCGCAGAAAGTCCATTCGGAGGACCGCGGATGATCGGTAGGCAGCTCGAGCACCGGCACACTGTCTGAGAACTGCTGCAACCAGTAGGCTTCGCTCGCCCGCACCGCCTCTTCGGCCAGGCGACGGTTCTGCAGCCGGACAAACTCGCCCAATTGCACCGCCTTACCGAGTTGGGCTTCACGCTCCAATGTGGCGGCTGAATAGAGTTCGCCCAGTTCGGTCAGCAGTTGTCCAAAGGAATGACCATCACAAATGATGTGATGGAGCGTCAGCACAAAGACATGGTAGTCCTTCTCCAACCGGATCAAGGAAGCCCGCGCCAGTGGCCCGGTGATGAGATCAAAAGGCTTGCCTGCATCAGCGACTAGAAAAGCGTTCAGCTCCTCCATCCGGCGGTCCACTCCCTTGGCGATGAAATCGAGAAACTCAAAGTGTGCAGTAACAGTTGGATGGACAAATTGAGATTCCCCGCCCGCCTCCAGAGTCACGCGCAAGGCTTCATGCCGTTCGATCAAACTTTCCCACGCCTGTTGCAAACGGTCGGTTTGCAGATTGCCCCGCAGATGGAGCAGGCAACTTTCGTTATACGCACACGAGGCCGCCGGACTGATCTGCGAGGCAAACCAGATTTCACGTTGCGCTTCGGTCAGCGGAATCCGGACACTCGCTGGATTCGCAACTGGTAATCCCTCGGGACTGTTCGTCACTTCCTTGAGCCCGCTCGAAACGCTGAGATGAAATTCTCCGCTCACGTGTTCACCAAGCTTTTCCAAAGTGGAAAATCTTTCCAGCAACTGCCCGAAAGCCACCCGTACCCCGAGCCTCTTCTCCATGGCGAGACTGAATTGAGTCAGGAACAGGGAATCCAAGCCCATTTCCGTAAAAGTGACATCCCCCTTGATGTCATCAGGGGAAAAGCCTGACAGCTCGCACAGAATGCCGAGCAACGCCGCCTCCACATCGCTGGTCGGATGTGAGGTCGCGCTTTCTGCAGCATTCACCTGCCCGCCCGCCTCTGTCACCGCCGGTTCATGTTCTGTCCGGGTGATGACCGGTTGACGCTCCAACGGTTGGATCATCGATTCCGCGCAATGCCGTTTCCGTTCAAAAGGATAAGCAGGGAGGCTCACCAATGCCCTTTGTCCGCTACCATGGAGACGCTTCCAATCCACCGCGGCCCCAGACAGCCAAAGCTGGCCCAGAGCTTTCAAAACGGCTTCTTGATCGTCAGCTTCACCCGGACTATGCGGCAAGGTCGTGAGGACGGTGGTGTGTTCTTGGATATCAGGCTGTTGTCGGACCAAGCTGGACAGTACGCGTCCAGGTCCCACTTCCAAAAGAACGTGATCGGAGAGTTTGAGCAGCTCATGAGCCCCTTTGCCGAAAAGTACTGTCTGCCGGGTGTGCCGTGCCCAATACTGCGGATCGGTCGCTTCCGCCGCCGTGATCCAGTCGCCGGTCACGTTGGATATAAAAGGGATCTGCGGTGCATTTCTGGTCACACCTCCGATTGCAGCAGCCAGCGAATCAAGCATCGGCTCGGTCATTCCCGAATGAAAAGCGTGGGACACCTGGAGCGGAGTGCAGATGAGACGCTGTTCTTCCAAACGCTGCTTCACCTCATCGATCCGGGCTGACGGACCGGACAGCACACAAAGCGAAGGCGCATTGATCGAGGCCATGGAGACTTCGTTCCCCAGAAACGTGCTGACACTGGAGGCAGAACTCCGCACCGCCAGCATCTTGCCCGGTTCCAGCGCCTGCATCATCCGCCCTCGTTTTGCGACGATCATCAAGGCATCTGCCAACGAGAAGACTCCTGCCAGACAGGCAGCTACGTACTCGCCCAGACTGTGCCCGATAAATGCGCTCGGGCGGATGCCCCAGCTCATCCACAGACGGGCCAGCGCATACTCCACCACAAACAAAGCAGGTTGCGCGAACTCGGTCTGGGTAAGTCGTGACCGGGCGGCATCCTCATCAGTTCCCTTCGGGTAAAGAATGCCGCGGAGATCGCAACCAAGGTGAGGCATCAGCAATGCCGCACACGTATCCACCGCTTCTTTGAAGACTGGTTCACCGGCATATAGACCCAGCGTCATGTTGATCTGCTGTGTCCCTTGCCCCGGAAACATGAACGTGATCGAAGGATTCTCCCTTTTCACAGTTTGGCTGGGAGCCAGCTTCGGATCACTGCCGCTCAATGATTTGGCAGCGGTATCCCCATCCCGGGCCACGCAGAAACGCCGGCAGGCAAATTCATGGCGGCCCGTTTGCAACGTATAAGCTGTATCAGCCACTTCTGTCGCGTTACGGCCTGAAAGATGGTAGGCGAGATTGGCCGTGGCGGTGTCTAAAGCGCTCGGCGTCTTCGCGGAAAGCACCAGCAATTGCGGAGCCCGCTGCGGAACAGATGAGCTGCGTGGCGTTATTTCTTCCAGCACCACGTGCGTATTGGTACCACCCATGCCGAAGGAACTGACACCCGCCCGGCGTGGCGTGGTCGAGCCCGGCCATTCCCGTAACGTGCTGTTCACATAAAAGGGAGAATGAGCGAAGTTGATCTTGGGATTCGGCTCGCCGAAATGAAGGCTCGCCGGAATCCGCTTGTGATACAGTGACAACGCCGCCTTGATCAAACCGGGCATCCCGGCCGCTGTATCCAGGTGACCGATGTTGGTCTTCACCGACCCGATCGCGCAGAAATTGTTTTTATCCGTGGTGGCACGAAAGGCTTTCGTCAATCCTTCCAGCTCGATGGGATCGCCCACTGGCGTGCCCGTACCATGGGCCTCCACGTAACCGATGGTATCAGCAGAGAATCCGGCCATCGCCAAAGCCGTCGCAATAGCTTCCGCCTGCCCATCGATGCTGGGTGCGGTGAACCCCATCTTGGAGGAACCATCGTTATTCAAGGCGAAGCCCTTGATCACGGCATAGATCCGGTCACCATCGGCCAGCGCCTCATCAAGTCTCTTCAATGCTACGATACCGACCCCTTCTCCCGGCACCGTGCCCGAGGCCGTGGCATCAAAGGCGCGGCAGTGACCGTCAGCCGAGGCCACCCCACCCGCTTGATGAAAGTAACCCTTACGTTGTGGAAAGGAGACCGAAACAGCTCCAGCCAGGGCTACATCGCAATCGTAATTGAGCAAGTTCTGGCAGGCGACACAGACGGCACTAAGAGAGGTAGAGCAGGCCGTTTGCACGGTCATGCTCGGACCTTTGAGATTCAGCTTGTACGAAACACGCGTTGGCAGGTAGTCCTTGTCGTTCCCCAGGATCAATTGATAGTTCTCCGCCTGGGCCATCAACGCAGGCGAAGTGGCCAGGTTATTGGCCAGATACGTGTTCATGCTCATGCCGGCGAACACGCCGATCGCCCCTTC
>JAJNBN010000111.1 GCA_021156225.1 Verrucomicrobiota bacterium
TATTCTTCAGGTCCTGACCGTCAATTTTGATGGCTCCCGAGGTCGGGTCATAAAAACGGAACAAGAGGTTGACCAAGGTGCTCTTGCCGGAGCCCGTTTCACCCACGATGCCCAGCCTGGTTCCGCGGGGAATGGTGAGGTTCAAGGTGTCGATGACCGTCTTGTCATTATAGGCAAAGCTGACGTTCTCGAAGCGGATCTCGTTCTCGAAGCCGTTCAGTTGCTTGCTGTCGGCCAGTTCCTTCACGCTCGGCTGCTCGGCCATAAGACTCTGCAGACGTTCGATGCCCACGCTGGCCTGCTGGAAGAGCACGTGCACGCCGGCGAGTTTTTTGATGGGGGTGAACATCAGGATCACCCCGGTAAGAAAGCCTACCAGTTCATGGACCTCGGTGCGGGTGGCGAAGATGAAGACGATGAGCAGCCCCAAGCCCAGCATGGAGATGGTTTCCACCAGCGGGTTCACCAGCTCGCGCGCCTGCACGCTCTTCATGTCGTGATGGATGATCTGCTTGCAGTAATCACCAAAGCGCTTGAGCGAATCTGCCTCCAGCCCGAACGCCTTGACCACGCGGATGCTGGCGATGGCTTCCACCAGCATGCTGGACTGGGAGATGTTCGCCGTGAGACTGGCCTTCACCGCTTTCCGAATTTTTTTGCCGAGGATGATGAGCGGGACGATGCACAGGGGTAGAAAGATCACGGCCAGGATGGTCAGCTGCCAGTCCATCCAGAGCAGGGCCGCGAGGGTGGCGATGATGGTGAAGGGCTCCTTCACGATGTCCGAGAAACCGTTGGTCATCGTCTTGTGCAGCACGCTCGTGTCATGATTGATGCGGGTGAGCAGGTCGCCCATGGTGGAGCGGTTGAAGAAATCGAGGGAGAGCTGGTAGAGTTTGGCCAGCACGTCATAGCGCAGGTCGTTCATCATGCGCTCGCTCACCCAATTCATGCAGTAGCTGCTCAGATAACCCAGGAAACTGCGCGTGGCCACCAGCAGGGGCAGGAGGAGAAAGCCGCCGAGCATCTGGCGCCAGTCCATCGTCCGGCCCGACATGGGCAGCCAGGGATCAAGCGCTGCGTCCATGGAGGCCAGCACTTGCTGCGCCCGGCTTTTGAGCTTCTGCTCCGCCGCCAGCTCCAACGGATCGACCGGGGGCTGGCTCGCCACGGCGAGATTGGTGGCGGTCCCGCCGGGCAGGAAACCGGCCGGCGGAGTGATGGTGATCGGGCTGTTCGTGCTGACCGTGAAGTTCAGCGCGGCCGGGCCTTCGTTCGTCAGCACGATGGCGGCGGGAGCCGGGGCGTTGCCCTCCATCCGCTTGAAAATGGTCTTGGTGGCCCAGACAAAACTGGCATTGGACAGACCGAACAGCATTCCCAGCAAGATGCCCGCGACGAACCGGGGCCAGTACCTTTGCAGGTAGGGCTGGCCAAAGCGCAGGATCGACAGAATGCGACGAATCATTCGGGGTTACTTTCGGTTGCGGGCCTTCCCTCCGTCAAGGCTGCGTTACCAAACAAAAAGGCGACCGGGTTACGGTCGCCTTTGCTTAAAGAGGGTTCAAACGCTTACAGCGCGGCGTAAACATGATGCACGTCATCGTGGTCATCCAGCGTGTTCAGGAAATCGATGACCTGTTTGCGCTGGTCTTCAGTCAGTTCGGTACTGTTCTTGGCCTCGTAGCTCAGCTCGCTCCGTGTGATTTTCCAACCCGCTTTGGAGAGCCATTTGGAGACGGATGCCAGGTCCTTGATCTCCGTGGTGAAGCGGAAGCCGATGTGGCCTTCTTCGGTCTCGCCTGCTTCCAGCGGTTCCACGTTCTGGGCACCCGCTTCGATGGCGTCACCTTCGGCATCCTTTGACTTGTCCGTATGGGTGGCTTCCACGATACCGACGTGTTCAAAGAAAAAGCCGACGCTGCCTGGTGCGCCCAAGGAACCGGCGCGGAAGATGTGGCGGATGTCTGGCGCGGTGCGGTTGCGATTATCCGTCATGCACTCGACGATGACCGGCACCTTGTGCGGGGCGAAGCCCTCATACAGCACCGTCTCAAACTCCACCTTTTCATCCGTCTGGCCGGAACCCTTCTTGATGGCGCGCTCGATGGTGTCCTTGGTGACGGAGTTTTTCTTGGCCTTTTCAATGGCCACAAACAACCGGGCGTTCGTTTCGGGGTCAGCCCCGCCGAGTTTGGCGGCGACGATCAATTCCCGGACGAGTTTGCCAACGACCTGGCCTTTTTTTTGCGCGGCGGCCTCGCGGCCAGCCTGTTTCCATTGAGCACCCATGGTAATGACTAAATAGCTAAGGTTGAGGTCAAGGAATACCGCCCCCGGTGGATACAGACAAGTATTTAGAGGCGATTCTGCCAAAGCTGTGAGAGTGTGAGCAAACTGGGGCGGGGCGGTCTAAATTGGTAGAACGGTTGATGGTGTAAGGGAAGAGGGTTTCATGAACAACCGTAACGTGAATGAATCGAGATTGGCCGGTTGTCTGCTGGGGCAGGCGGTGGGTGATGCCGTAGGGCTGCCTTGTGAACGGCTCTCTCGGGCGCGGCAAAGGCGGATGTTTCCGGATTTGGACCGCTTGCACTTTTTCTTGGGTAGGGGGATGTGCTCGGATGATACGGAGCATATGTGCCTGACCGCGCAGGCGGTTATTGCATCAGGAGGAGATGAAGCTCGATTTACCAAAGAGTTGGCCAAACGGCTGCGGTGGTGGCTGATCGGGTTGCCCGCTGGGACGGGCATGGCCACCTTGAAGGCGTGTGTTCGTTTATGGATGGGGATTTCTCCGGAAAGCAGCGGTGTTTTCTCAGCGGGGAATGGTCCGGCCATGCGCGCGCCGATCTTGGGAGTGGCCTTGGCGGATGATTTGAGGCAGATGCAGAAACTCATGGATCGCTCCACGTTGTTAACGCACACAGATCCGAAAGCGCAGCATGGAGCGGTTTTAGCCGGGTTCGCGGCGGCTTGGTCGGTGAAGGGAGATTTCAATGTGGGCTGGCCCGGACGGTTCCGGGAGTTTTATCGCGCCCAGCGGATCGCTGCGGATGCGGAACTGGATGCCTTGTTGAGCAAAGTGCTCGCGAGTGTGGCCCGAGGTGAGTCAGCGGATCAGTTCATGGATTCGCAGGGTATCACCTATGGTGTTACGGGCTATATGTATCATACTATACCGGCAGTGCTGCACGTGTGGTTCCGGCATCCGTTGGATTATCGTCGGGCGATTGAAGAAATGGTTCGCGCAGGTGGCGATGCGGATACAACGGGGGCGATTTTGGGCGGAATCATCGGGGCTTCTGTGGGCAAGGAAGGGATACCAGCAGAGTGGCGATCCAGTATCTGGGAATGGCCGCGTTCTTTGGCGTGGATGGAGCAACTTGCGAAGCCGTTGGCGGAATCAAGACAAACGAAACGGGCCGACGCGGCGGTGCCTTGCTTCTGGCCGGGCTTGATTCTACGGAACGTTTTCTTTGCGCTGGTTGTAGTCTTCCACGGCTTTCGTCGGATGTTGCCGCCGTATATCTGAGGAGTTTGATGGAAGAATTACGTCACTAACTGCCGAGTTGCCAAAAGAGAACGAAAAAGGTCAAGTGAGTGCGAGAATATGGAAAGCCCATCCAAAACAATTTCTGAAGGAATCATTTTACTAGTTTTGTCTGCTGTCTCATACGCTGGAGCGTATTTGTATGAATTTGGCTTTGCGGGGCATTTCGGTATTCCAAAGGAATACGTGTATGTAGATACAAGAGGGTTAGTGGTTTTTTTCGTGGTTTTCTTGAGCGTATTGATCGTTACTTATCAATTTTTGACCTTTATTCAAATTGCTCGTGAGGGAGACTCTGAGAGGCCACTTCACAAGCTATTGAAAAAGCAGTGCGTTTGGTTTGGTATACCCATCTTTATTGTATTTATCGCTGCAGCTCCTCCCAGAGAATGGTTCAACTTATTCCTAATTCCAGTGATACTGCTTGTAGGAGATATCTTGGGACCATTTTTCCTTCGTAATGTTAAAGGGGGATTTCAATTGGCGTTTGAGGATTGGATGAAAGATGGAGGCTCAACAATCCCAACTCCGATTGACAACAAGTTAAGCTCAATATCAGGAAAAGGCCTGGTGAACTTGGTATATTTAATCATAATGCTGCTTTTCATCGCCAATGCAATGGGGGCTGGAGAAGCTCGAAGAAAAACTGACTTTCTCTTCTCTTCAGACGAATCAAGAATAGTCCTCCGTAGATATGGAACCGATTGGGTCTTTGCAGAGTATGATCATGGCGCGAACAAAATAGCGCCTAATTTTATCGTGATTGATTTCGCCAAGGAGAAATTAGAGCTCAAACTGATCAGGCGGAATGTGTTCGGAAAAATTGAACCTCAAGTATCGTTAACAAAAGTATCCGCACAGGACCATGCTGAAGGACCTCCTCTAAGTGCCACAAATAGTGTGAGGAAGGCTCAATAGCAGGCTGTTTTTCCGGTATTCCGATTTTGCCGCAATTCAATGCCGAGCGAACGCCTTCGTCATTGAATCCTGCTTCTGTCATAGGCATCTTAAGCACAGATGAACCATCTGGCCCGTGCCCGTGAAGTCTTCGATATCGAAATGGCCGCCCTCAAGGCGGTCCGCGCCCAATTGGATGACTCGTTTGAGCGCGCGGTGGAGCTCATCGTGGAATGCCTTACCCAGCGCCGGAAGATCGTGGTCGTGGGCATCGGTAAGTCCGGCAACATCGGGCGGAAGATTGCAGCCACGCTGACGAGCACGGGGTCCACGAGCGTGGTGCTGGATAGTGTGGATGCCTTGCACGGGGACTTGGGTCTCGTGAGCGATGGCGATGTGGTCTTGATGATCAGTTACTCGGGTGAGACGGAGGAGTTGCTGAACTTGGTGCCCGCGTTGAAACGGTTTTCGGTAAAGCTCATTTCTCTCACTGGGGCGGCCAAGTCTACTTTGGCCAAGCATAGTGATGTGGTTTTGAACGTGAAGGTGCCCAAGGAAGCGTGCCCCTTCAACCTCGCTCCCACGGCCAGCACGACGGCGACCCTTGTGATGGGCGATGCTTTGGCGATGGCGGTCTTGGATGCGCGAGGTTTCAAGCAACATGATTTTGCGCAACGTCATCCGTCGGGGGCCATCGGGCGGGCATTGCTCTTCAAGGTGAAGGACATCATGCGCTCCGGTGCGCGGAATGCCATGGCGGCGCAAACGCTGACGGTGAAGGAAGCCCTGCTCGTGATGACGCGGGCGAAGGCGGGCAGCGTCAGTGTGGTGGACAAGAAAGGCAAGCTGGCGGGCGTGTTCACGGATGGCGACCTGCGCCGTCATATGGGCACGGATGACAATGTGCTCTCCCGGACGCTGGCCGAGGTGATGACGAAGAATCCCATCTGTGTGAGTGAAGACGCGCTGGCGGTGGAAGCGCTGAAAGTTTTCAACGAACGGAACATCGACGACCTCATCGTGGTGAACGCGAAGAAGGAGCCGGTGGGGTTGGTGGACTTGCAGGATTTGCCGAAGCTGAAGCTGATGTGATCAGGAGGCCCATTGAGGTGATTTGTTGGCGTTCCCGATATGTTGTAGATTACCGTATGAAAACGGAATCAGAACAGACCAGCGATCCTAAAGTGCATGCGCGGAACATCCAGAAAATGCTTACGGAGATCATCGATCATGTCCGTGAGGATGTTGACCGGGTAAGTGAACCGAAAGCCCAGGCTTTGTTTGAGACGACGGCTGAGGTCTTGATCGGCCTGCGAACTGCGTATGAGCATTATGAAACTGGCGCAGAAAAGGCGATGCGATAAATCCTGCCTTTGAATCGGCCCCGAATATTACTGCGGAAGTACGCAATAGCGGCTGCACTCTAAATGCAATGCTGCTGGGCATACGCTTTCGAGTGCTTGTCAGCGTGCGAGTTTCCTTTCACACTTCGGCTATCACACCATGAAAACTTTGAACCGATTGATGGTTGGCTTGGGACTGGCGGCATTGACGCTGACGAACGCGTTGGCCCAACCGACAGCTTTGGAGGTACAGACGGAATTGGATATGACTCTTTTTCAACGTAAAGTTCACTTCGAGGAGAAAGTCACCAAGACGCTGACCTTGGATTACCTCCTGTATCTGCCCAAGGATTATACGACCGAGAAGACGAAGACGTACCCGACCATCCTCTTCCTGCACGGTGCGGGTGAGCGTGGGACAAACGTGAACAAGGTGGCGGTGCATGGGCCGCCCAAGCTGGTGAAGGCGGGCAAGGATTTCCCGTTTATCATCATCTCGCCGCAATGTCCCAATGGGCAGGTGTGGTCGGTGGAGACCTTGAACGCGTTGCTGGATGATGTGGAAAAGACGTTTCGCGTGGACAAGACGCGTCTTTACCTGACGGGCTTGAGCATGGGTGGTTACGGCACATGGTCGCTGGGGTTGGGTTTTCCAGAGCGTTTTGCGGCGATGGCGCCGATCTGTGGCGGGGGTGAGAGTATCACGTATCTGCTGGGTAAAGGTGACAAGGTGCGCGGGCCGTTGCTCAAGAGCATGCCCATCTGGGCCTTTCACGGAGCGAAAGACCCCGTCGTGCCGCTGGCCGAATCCGAGCGCATGGTGGAGATGCTGAAAAAGGGCGGGAACCAGAACGTGAAGCTGACGGTTTATCCTGAAGCGCAGCATGATTCATGGACGGCGACGTATGATAATCCAGAGCTGTTCGAGTGGTTTTTGAAGTTTAAGCGGGAGAGGTAATATGAACTTCCCGACCTCCAAGTGCGCATGGGTGCAAAATCTCATTGTGGCTTTGGCAGGTGCGTGGTTGTTTCTTTGTGCGGCATTTGCCTACTCGCAAATGCCGCTTTATTTTTGGTCCGAGTATCGGGATGGTGCGGTGGCAGAGGGATTTTCAGGAGCGCTGAAATTATCGTTGGCACTGGCTCCCGTGCGGGATTTGGTGCCTTGGGCGGCGCTAGTTTTCCTTGGGCGTTGTTTCGCAGTTTGCCCCGGGAAGGGTGTGGGTGGGCTTGGGTATTGCTGGCCATTCCGGGATTCTGTCTGGCCGCCATTTTCCAATGGCTGGCGGCGGAAGCTTTTCTCAAATCCGTGGCGATGAATCCGCCCGCACCTGACGGTCTCCGCATCGGTGCGAATGTGTTATTTATGGTCGGGTTGGTAGGGTTTGCGATTTGGCAGGAATGGCAGTTACGGGCGGTGACGCCAATAAAATAAGGACAACATGAAGGGATATCGCAGAGCCAAATCTAAAGGGACAAGACGACGGCTCAGCTAGTTTGCCGAGGCAGACAGAAGCAATTCGTGAGGTCTTGGAAAGAGGGGATCAAGATGTTCGGGAAGGACGTGTGTTCACGCGGCAGCAAGCGCGACAGAGGATGGCCCGATGGCTGGGAGAGCGATGATGCGGTTTGATCAGTAGGGCGCGACCCTGTGAACCGCAGCGGATGGATGGAGAGAGAGTTCTGAAATATTTTGCGGCCTGATTGGCGGGGATAAGTGCTGCGGGTCACAGACCCGCGCCCCGGATCGGATATTCAGCCTCGTCAGGGAGGCAAAGTGAGGCTAACTTCCGGTCGTGAACGCGTTGATAGGGCGGGTGGAACACGCTCTGCGGGAAGCCCGGCAGTGGTTGCGGGTCAATTGGCTGCGTGCCTTGCGGGTGCGCCAACGGGTGCGCGTGAGCGAGGAAACGTTTCATCTCATCCTCGCTGGTTGCGTCGGTGTCTTGGGCGGTCTGGTTAACTTGGTCTTCTATCTCTGCATCGAGTTTCTTCTCAAGCAGGTGAGACGTTTCACCTTGGGGCATGGTGATGACTTGTTGCAGGTGGTAGAGTCTTGGGACCCGTGGGTGCGTTTTTTGATCCCGGCAGCGGGAGCGTTGAAGCCGTGGGTGCGGGCGATGGCCGTTTGCGGCTGCGGCCCACGATCATCAAATCTATTTCTTCACTCATCAGCATCGGCACGGGTGCATCTATCGGGCGTGAGGGTGCCATCACGCAACTCACCGCGGCATTGGCTTCGCGCTTTGGACAATCGGCGCTCTGGGAGCCGTACCGGTTAAGATTGCTGGTGGGCTGCGGTGCGGCGGCGGGTTTGTCTTCGGCGTATAACGCGCCGATAGCGGGAGCGGTGTTTGCGGCGCTCATCGTGGTGGGGTCGTTTTCCATGCATCTGTTCGGACCGCTGATCTTTGCCTCGGTGGTGGCGACTATGGTTTCACGCACCTTCTTCGGCATCGAGCCGTGGTATGAGGTGCCGCGTTTTGATTTCACGGAGCTTTCGCAGTTGCCGTGGTTTCTGGTCTTGAGCGTGATCGCGGGTTGCTTGGGTGCGGGGTTTTTGAAGGTCATCGCGATGAGCCGGCAACGGTTCCTACAACTCAAATGGCCAGTGCATGCGAAGCTGGCCTTTGGCGGCGTGCTGATGGGTTTTATCGCGGCGGGCTACCCGCTGATCTGGGGTAATGGGTACGCGGCGGCCAACCGGATACTACAAGGAGACATGGTGTGGGAAGCGGTATTCCTTTTGCTGATCGCGAAGCTGATCGCCACGGCCATCGCAGTAGGTGCCGGAACCATCGGTGGTTTGATGACGCCAACGCTCTTGCTGGGAGCCGCTTTGGGCAGCCTCTTTGGAATGACGTTGCATGCGCTGGGAGTTGGATTGGGACTGCCTACGGGCGCCTTCGCGTTGGTGGGCATGGCGAGCGTGCTGGCGGCCACGTTGCATTCACCGTTGCTGGCGATGATCCTGGTTTTTGAGATCTCACTGAATTACTCGCTCATGCCGCCCTTGATGCTGGGATGTGCGGTGGCATCCGTGGTCGCACGGAAGCTGCATCCGGATTCAGTGTATGCTGAATCGATGCGTCTGCGGGAACTGGAGGTGGCGCGTGAGAGTTCCCATGCCGGAATGGCTACCGATCTGACCGTGGGCGATCTCATGCACGCGCCGGTGCCGCCGATCCGTGAAAATACGCCGATGCCACTGATCGCTGAACGCTTTTTGACGAGTGCTTACAATTTTCTGCCGGTGGTGAATGAGGAGGGGTGTCTGGTCGGAGTGGTCGCCCTGCAGGATTTGAAGGAATATCTGGGTGGCGGGCCGGAGTTGAATCTGATCATCGCGTATGACGTGATGCGGCCTTCACCACGTTGCCTGACGCCGAATCAGAAATTGCCAGAGGCCCTGCCCATCCTGCTGGCAAGCGAGCAACGGAACATCCCGGTGGTGAACAATATGAGCGAGAAGAAGCTTATCGGCGCGGTGCAACGTGCGGAGGCGTTGGGCCGGTTGTCTGAGGCAATCTCACCAGGCAGCAGCAGCGGCCTAGCCTAGGCCAGTTGCACTGGCTGGCCCATGAGAGGAACAGCAGGCCGGCGGGAGGCAGTAAAGTTTCATTGCTGGCGAAGGAGGTTTTTATCAGCATTGTGGAGCGGAACCAAATAACTCATGGGCAAAACTTTGCATGAAGCGGCGCGCGAAGGGGACATCACCCAGGTGCGCGCCTTGCTGGAAAAGAAGTGGTGGCGGTCGACGCCGGATGTGAACGCCACAGACAAGTGGGGTTGCACGCCTCTACATTACGCGGTCGAAAGCGGGTCGCGTGAGGTTTTTGAACTGCTGCTGTCAAATGGGGCAGACATCGAAGCCGTCAACCGTTTTGCTGATATGCCGATCCACAATGCTGCTCGCGAAGGACGTACCGAGATGGTGGCGTTGTTGCTTGACCGCGGAGCTGACATCAATGCCCGTGGCACCGAGGGCGCAACGCCACTGCGCCAAGCCGCGCGCGAAGGGCACGCCGACCTGGTGAAACTTTTGTTGCAGCGGGGGGCGGACAAGTCTCTGGCAGACAAGGAGGGCAAGACGCCCAAGGAGCATGCTCACAACATGGGGCACAAGACAGTGGTGGAGCTATTCTGAAATGATGTACCCCAGGAAGCCTTCCGCCAGCGAAGCAAAATGCTGGCTATTGCTCGCAGGTGTTCTGTGCCTGGTCTGGCTGACATTTTCACCGGCGGTGAATTTTGAGCTGCTGGCGTGGGATGATGACATCAACCTGCAGAACAATCCGCATCTCACGGGACTGTCGCTGGCCAGCCTCAAGTGGATGTTCACGGACCTGACGTATCAATGGCGTTATCAGCCGCTGGCCTGGCTGACGTGGTTCACCCTCTTTGAGATACAGGGGCTGGATCCCTTTGGTTATCACCTCATCAACCTGCTATTTCATCTGGGAAACACGGCGCGGGTGTTTGTGATCGCGCGACGTTTGCTAGCCTCGCTGAAAGGCGGGGAAACCGGAGCGGTGCTGGCGGCCGCGATCTGGAGCCTGCATCCGATGCGGGTGGAGACCGTGGCTTGGGCGGTGGAACTGCTGTACCAGCAAGCGCTCTTCTTTATGTTGCTGAGCTTGCTGGCCTACCTTAAGGCCTATCAAGCCAGCGAGGTCAATCGTCGCTGGTTGGTGACTTCCGTGGTGGCTTTTGCTTGTTCGCTGTTCACTTTTCCGCTGGCGCTGGGTTTCGTAGCCGTGCTGTTGCTGGCTGATATCTATTTGTTGAAGCGGCTGTCGGGTTCGCTTTGGCAGAGCTTGAAAGACCAGCGGTTCTGGATGGAGAAAGCGCCGTTCATCGTACTGACGTTGGTGGCTGCGGGGATGAACTTTGCATGCCGGGCCAACGCCACCAAGCTGTTTGGTGCTCCCGCGAGTTTGGAAGCGTTTGGTGTTTTCCCACGCATGATGCAGGCGTTTTATATGTGGGGATATTATCTCTGGAAACCGCTCTGGCCGGTGGGCTTGACGCCGATACCGACACCGTTGATCGAGTTCAATCCGTTAGGGGCCGTTTTTTTGCTCAGTGCCATCGGTGTCGTTGCGGGTACCTGGCTGCTTTACCAACGACGGGCGCGCCATCCGGCATTATGGACGGTCTGGCTCGTGCACCTGGCGATGCTGGTGCCGGTGCTGGGACTTACCGAACATCCGCATTTTCCCAATGACCGCTATAGCCTGGTCATCGGAGTAGGCTGGTCAATCTTGCTGGCGGGGGCTTGGACCCAGTGGCTGGAAAAGGTGCGCTGGCGTGTGATCCCGGCTTCAGTGGCACTCGCGGTGGTGACGGCGCTGGCGGTGGCGAGCGCTGTGCAATTGCCTTTCTGGGCCAATAATCACAGTTTTTTTCCGCATGTGATCGCGCAATTGAAGGATCATCCCTTCCGGTTTGGCCCGCTGACGCGGATGGCCCATGTGCATCGGCAGGAATTCTTGCGAGCGGAAGCGGATGAATATCTGGTGCAAGCATTGGAGATCCAGCCCCAGGCGGTTGCATTGCGCACGACCTTGGCGGACAGCCAAGTGTCCTTGGGCAAGCGGGACGAAGCGCGCCGAAATTATCTTCGCATCACGGAGGATGCCCCCAAAACCCCCGCCATCCATGCGCGTCTGGCGAAGCTGTATCTTGACGAGGGGAATTATCTGGCGGCGGCTGAGGAGCTGGGCCGGGAAATGCAACTGGCTCCGGGCAATCCGGTGCTGGAGCTGCAATATGGTCTGGCCCTTGCACGGGCGGGATCTATCAATGCGGCCGAGCGGCACTTTGCGCAGATGGGGGAGCAGGGGAAATTGAAGGGCGAGGATGTCTTTAAATGCCAACTGGCTTTGGCGGACGGATTTGCGCTAAAGGACGATCTGCTTACGGCGGTCGAGATAGCGGGAGAAGTGAAGAAGCGTGCGGAGGCGGTGCGCGCCACCAGATCGGCACAGGAGGCTGACATGCGGTTGAAACGATGGGTGCCAATCCTTTTGAAGAACGATACCAAGAAGTGAAACGGCAGTCCGTTTCGCCCGTGAGGCCGGACACATGGTTGACGGGGGTGGAAATCCTGCTAGAGCAAGGGCCGAGATATCCATGGAAAGCGCGTCGCAACCGGCAGGAAAAACAGAGCGGAGTTGGTTGAGGCGGGTTTTACCCGGAATAGGAGTGGCGTTATTGCTGGCTTTGGTCTGGGCGGTGTATTCACCAGCCATACACTTCGACCTGTTGTCGTGGGACGATGACATCAACCTGCAGAATAATCCGCATCTTACGGGTATTTCCGGCGAGAGCGTGAAGTGGATGTTCACGGACGTGACGTATCAGCAACGTTATCAACCTCTGGCCTGGTTGACGTGGTTCTCCATCTATGAAATCCAAGGGCTGGATCCATTTGGCTACCACCTGATCGTGGTGTTGCTGCACGTGGCGAGCACGCTGCTAGTGTATCTCATCGCCCTGAGGTTATTCCAGGGACGCTGGTCGGGGGCATTGCTGGCGGCGGCGTTATGGAGCCTGCATCCCATGCGGGTGGAGACGACGGTGTGGGCGGTGGAATTGCTGTATGCGCAAGCGCTGTTCTTTTTTCTGGTCAGCTATCTGAGCTATCTCAAGGCGCATGATGCGGGATCAAGTGTTGCCGGAACGAACCGCTGGCGCTGGACAAGTGTGATCGCGTTCGCTTTTTCCCTGTTCACCTTTCCGCTGGCATTTGGGTTTCTCGCGGTCTTGGTGGCCACGGATATCTATCTGCTGCGGCGGGTGCCGGAAATTCCGCGCGAGTGGAAGAGTGAATCCGCCAAGCGGGTGTGGATCGAAAAAGCCCCGTATGTGGCGCTCACCGTGCTGGCGGTCTGGCTGAACGTGACGAGCCGCATGAGTGCCACGGCCGTTTTCATGGCACCGGTGCCGTTGGAGACATTTGGGGTGGTGCCGCGGGTGATGCAGGCATTTTATGTCTGGGCCTATTACTTGTGGCGACCGTTATGGCCAGTAGACCTGAAGACGGTGCCGACGGCGTTGATTGAGTTTGAACCGTTTAGCGGGGTGTTTTTGCTGAGCGCTGTGGTGGTCATCGGGGGGACATGGCTCACGTTCCGCCAACGGCAGCGGTGGCCGGCTTTGTGGGTGGCGTGGCTCACGCACTTGTGCCTGCTGGTACCGATGCTGGGGCTCTCGGAGCATCCGCACATGACGAGCGACCGCTACAGCCTGATGGTAAGCATCGGCTGGGCACTGGTGGTGGCGGCGGCTTGGGGAGCGTGGCTGGAAAAGACGCGGTTGCGAGGGGTGCCTGAGGTGGTGGCGTTGGTGTTGGTGACGGTCCTTACGGTGATGAGTGTGCGGCAGGTGCCGTTCTGGGCGAACAACTTCAGTTTTTTCAACGGCATGCTGGAGCAACTGGGGGAACATCCTTTCCGGTTCAATCCGCTGTGGCGATTGGGAATGGCGCATCATGAGGTGGGGCAATGGGACGAAGGGGATGTTTATCTGACCAAGGCGCTGGAGCTGCAGCCGGGAGACGGCACGCGAAGGATTTGGCTGGCAGACCGGCAAGTGGATCGAGGGCGGACAACGGCGGCGTGGGAGAACTATCAGAGGATATTGAAAGTGAATCCGAAGATGCCGGGCATCCATTTTCGCCTCGGCCATTTGTTGATGGAGACAGGGCGATTTGAGGAGGCGGCCAAGGAGTTCATGGTTGAACTGGAAGTTTCACCACCGAGCATGGAGGTGCATATTCCGCTTTTCATGGCGACGGCCAGGTCCGGGCAGATGACCAAGGCAGCGGAGCAATACCGGTTCATCATCACCCATTACCAAGTGCCGGAGCCGGAGCAGGTGCGTTGCCTGCTGGCGATCGCCGAAGGACATGCGGCACGGGGAAGTTTTGACAAGGCCATCGGCATCGCCGGGCCTCTACCAGCGCGAGCCGTCTCATTGAGGATGAAGGAGCTTGCTGATGAAATCGCGGCCAAGGTGAGAGGTTGGGAAGCGGCGAGGAATCAGGCTCAGCCGAAGTGAGCGAGTTCGCGGAGGTAGCTTTCGGGGAAGACGAATTCTTTCGCGGTGCGGATGATGTGCTCGGTGTAGTCAGGAACGGGTTTTCCCAGTTTTTCAGAGCGGGCGAAGTAGATGATGGTGCGGAGGGGGTGATGGTCGTTCAGTGTTTCCACCATGATTTCTGTGCGCCAGTAGATGTCCTCCGCCAGCCCTTCGTATTCATCCAAGGCGGTCAAGTGGGCGGGGGTAAGTTCCCAGAGCACGCCGTAAACGGTATGAGCAGGTGAGGGGATGACGGTGGCGTAGCCGGCGGAGTTGATGATCCAACGATAGTGGGGTAGCATGGCCGTGCCCATTACGCGGGCGCCAGGACAGCGAACACGCATCTGCAGCGGGTCCATGTTGGAACCGTAAGAGAAGTAGGGCGGCAAGGCGCTCATCGGCGGGATTATAAGCCAATTGGATTTTGAAGCCAATTTTGTAACCGGAATTCCTTGCTCTTAGGCGGCGGATTCCCATGCTCTTAAAACTTATGGAATGGATGACACAGCCGGAAATCTGGATCAGTTTGCTGACGTTGACACTGCTCGAAGTGGTGTTGGGCGTGGATAACATCATCTTCATCTCCATTCTCAGCGGCAAGCTGCCGGTGGAGCAGCAGAAGAAGGCGCGGCAGATGGGACTCGCGGCCGCTTTGATCACCCGGGTGTTGCTCCTCGTGAGTCTGGCGTGGGTGATGAAGTTGGACAAGCCCTTCTGGTCCACGACGCTGATGGGGCATGATTTCTCGCTGTCGGGCAAGGCGGTCATCCTGCTGGTGGGGGGTCTCTTCCTCATCGGCAAGAGCACGTATGAGATCCATGAGAAGCTGGAAGGGGAAGACGGCGGGCATAATCCCAAGGGCAAGGCTTCGTTCAACAGCGTCATTTTCCAGATCATGATGCTGGATATCGTGTTCTCGCTGGATTCCGTGATCACGGCAGTGGGTATGGTGAAGCAGATCGGGGTAATGATCGCGGCGGTGGTCATCGCGATGATCGTGATGTTGATGTTCGTGAACCAGATCAGTGATTTCGTAGAGAAGCATCCGGCCATCAAGATGCTGGCGCTGAGCTTCCTCATCCTCATCGGCGTGATGCTGGTGGCGGAAGGCTTGGGACAACACTTCCCGAAGGGTTACATCTACTTTGCCATGGCGTTCTCCGTGGTGGTGGAACTGCTCAACATGAAGATGCAGAAGAAGTCCAAGAAGGTGGAACTGCACAAGCCGTATAATTAGGTCGGGCCGGTTGGACCGACGGGCACTTCAGGAATAGGTGGCGGAAAATCTGCCACCTTTTCACTTCGTAAGTGATTAACAACAAGTGGGTTAAGCTCTTTTCATTAGATTTAAAGGGAAGGCTTGACTTTGGTTGTTATCAAAGTGATATCATATAGATATTAAATAAACCAAGGAAGTCTATGAATGCATCCAATGTGTTGAACAAAAGTCAGGAGAAGACCCTTTCGGCTCCGAGCGGGTGGGTGATGTTGGGCGTCGTGGTCGCGATGTTCATCGGGAGTATCGCTTTGCTGGTGATCAGCATCAAGTTGATGACCGGCAATCAGGTCGTCGATGGGCTGTGGTTTCTGCTATTCAGTGTATTGGGCCTGGTGGCGGCCTCCATTTCTTGCAACGGCTTTTTCACGTTGCAGCCGAATGAGGGGCGGGTGCTGGTCCTGTTTGGTGATTACCGGGGCACGGTGCGCAACAGCGGGTTCCACTGGGTGAATCCTTTTTACACGAAGTCGAGGGTTTCGCTGCGTTCACGGAATTTCAACAGCGACAAGCTGAAGGTGAACGACAAGCGGGGCAATCCCATCGAGATCGGTGCGGTGGTAGTCTGGCGGGTGAATGATTCAGCGCAGGCGAGCTTCGATGTGCAGGATTTTGAGAGCTATGTGAGCGTGCAGAGCGAATCGGCGGTGCGTCACATCGCGAGCCGTTACGCCTATGACCATGCGGACGATGAGGAAGAGGTGACGCTGCAAAGCAGCAATGATGAGGTTCTCCTGGCGATGAAGGTGGAGTTGCAGGAGCGGCTGAGCAAGGCAGGGGTGGAAGTGGAGGAGGCGCGGATCACGCATCTGGCGTATGCGCCGGAGATCGCGCAGGCGATGTTGCGCCGCCAGCAGGCGGAGGCGGTGATCGCGGCGCGCAGGAAGATTGTTCATGGCGCGGTGAGCATGGTGGAAATGGCGCTGTTGGAGCTGAGCGCCAAAAATGTCATCCAGTTTGACGATGAACGGAAGGCGGCGATGGTGAGCAATCTGCTGGTGGTGTTGTGTGGTGAAGCGGAAGTGACGCCGGTGGTGAATACGGGGACGTTGTATCATTAAGAACACCTTGGAACCGCAGACGGAACCTGTTAACGAAGCCGGTCCCGTTTGAGGACTTGAACATGGCTGAACCGCGAAAATCCTTTTTGTTGCGCATCAACCCCGAGCTCTGGAATGAGCTCGAGGGCTGGTCGCAGGAGGAGTTTCGCAGTGTGAATGGACAGATCGAGTTCCTCTTGCAACAGGCGGTGAGGGAACGGCG
>JAJNBN010000112.1 GCA_021156225.1 Verrucomicrobiota bacterium
GAGTTCCGGCATGCGCGGTTCAAGCAATGGCGACGGAGCAAAGTGGGCATGGGAACGGGGCCAACCTCAGGAGATGTGTTGTTGAATCTGCCAGGGAGCGGTCATTCCTCCATGAAGAGCATTTTATACGAGGCCCTGGGCAAGGCCACTAGGGTACAGATCATCTCGGCTTACTTCCTGCCCACCTGGCGGATTCGTCGTGACTTGCAACGGGTCATTCGCCGCGGCGGTAGGGTGCAGATCATTCTTGCCGGAAAGAGTGATGTGGCGCTTTCCCAATCGGCCACGCGGAGTTTGTATCGGAAATTGCTGAAAGCTGGGGTGGAGATTTACGAGTATCAACCCCAAATACTCCACGCAAAACTCTACCTGATCGATGACCAAGTTTACGTGGGCTCGGCCAATTTGGACAAGCGCAGCCTAAGCATCAATTACGAGCTGCTGGTGCGCACGGCTGAACCCTCTGCAGTGCAGGGTGGGCGGGATATCTTTGCCGACATCTTGGGTCGTTCGCAGGGGATAACTTTGGCGGAGTGGAAAAAGGCTCGTTCCTTGTGGACCCGCCTGGCGGAGAAACTGGCGTATCTCTTTCTCGTGCATCTGGACCCTTACATCGCCCGGCAACAGTTGAAAATGCTCCGCTAGCTTCACCGGACTTGCCGGACGGCCGGGGGTGAACTAGGTTCCGTGGCCATGGACAATTCAGTGCCACCAAATCTGCCGCCGTCGGAACCGACGGGGTCGCCTTATGTGCCGCCGGCGAATCCGCCCCCGCAATTCTCCTCCTCCTATCAGATGCCGCCGCCCCTGGCGGTCGCTCCTCCGAAAAAAGAAAAGAAGCATCCTTTGATGTGGATTTTGTTGGTCCTCTTGGCCGTGGGCGGCGGGTTGTTCGTTTTGATGGGCGTCTTTGGAGCCTTGTTGACCGGGGGCGGGGCGGGGATGTCGGGCGGTGTTTCCACGCGTTCCATGTTGCAGGAGGTCGTGACCGAACCGAGCGAATCCTCGGACAAGATTGCGGTCATCGGGGTGGAGGGAATCATCACCGGTTCATCGCTGGATTCCTCCGGCACTTCCATGGTGGACATCATCAAGGAACAGCTTCGGCGCGCGGGCGAGGACGTAAAGGTCAAAGCCGTCATCCTCAAGGTGGATTCACCGGGCGGCGAAGTCCTGGCCTCCGATGATATCTATCGCGCGATCCAAAAGTTCCAAAACGAGCACAGCAAACCGGTCATCGCTTCCATGGGCAGTCTGGCAGCCTCCGGCGGTTACTATGTGAGCGCGCCGTGCCGCTGGATCGTGGCGAATGAACTGACCCTGACGGGCAGCATCGGCGTGATCATGTCTGGTTACAATTACCGTGGTCTGATGGACAAGGTCGGTGTGTTTCCGCTGGTCTATAAGAGCGGTAAATTTAAGGATATGTTGAGCGGTTCCAAAAAGCCGGAGGAGATCATGCCGGAAGAGAACCAGATGATGCAGTCCCTGATCGATGAGACCTATGGCAAGTTCAAGAGCATCGTGAAAGAGGGCCGTGAAGCCTCCAATAAAGACAACGGCGGCAAAGGCAAAGCCTTGGGCTCCGATTGGGAGAGCCTGGCGGATGGACGGATACTGTCCGGAAATCAGGCTTATCAGGCCGGCTTGGTGGATGAATTGGGTGATTGGGAGACGACCGTGAAGCGGACCTTGACCATCGCCGGAATCACGGATGCCAAGCAGATACGCTATGCCCGTCCGTTCACGTTGGGCAGCCTCTTTGGCCTGTCCAGCAAGGCCCAACCGACCACGATCAAGATCGATCTGGGCATGGATGCGCCCAAACTGAAGGCCGGACATCTTTATTTCCTGTCCTCCAGCGTGCTTCATTAAGCGCGGAATTCTTCAGGCCATCTGTGTCGTAAGGACGCAGATGGCCTTTTTTATGCTATGCACAGGGGCGTGAAAGGTATGCAGATACGGGTGTTTTCAGACCCTTGCATCTCCCGCTCGAATCTTCATAATTCCGCCTCTATGGGTCGGGATGAGACGCTGCTCATGATGGCCGACAGTGAGCGTGACGCGAACATGCTATATGCCGTGCGTATGTTCGTGCCAGACCCCTTTATTTACCTTCGCATCAAGGGACGTCCGGTGATCGTGCTGAGCGATCTGGAAACCGATCGGGCCCGCAAGCAGGCCAAGCATTGCAAGGTCGTTGCCTATTCCAGCATCGCGCAAAAGCTTCAGCGTTTGAACGGCAAAAAGCCGAGTTCCGCGGAGATCATCAAATCACTGCTGAACGAGAAGCATCGGCGCAAAGTATTTGTCCCGGGTAATTTCCCCCATGGCTTGGCGAGACAGTTACGCCAGCTCAAGGTGAAGGTGAAGGTGGCCAAGGGAGCAGTCTTCCCAGAGCGCGAGCTCAAGGATGCTCAAGAGGTGAAGTATGTGAGCGCTGCCTTGATGATGGCGGAGGTAGGGCTCTCTGAAGGGATTCAGGCGCTCAAATCCGCAAAGATAGGAAAGGGGAATGCGCTGATGTATCGTGGCGCACCGCTGACCTCGGAGAAGCTGCGCTCTATCATCGATATTGCCATCATCCAGGCGGGCGGCATCGCCAGTCATACGATCGTGTCGTGCGGCAAGCAGAGTTGTGACCCGCATGAGCGCGGATATGGTCCGCTTAAGGCGAATCAGCCGATCATCCTGGACGTTTACCCCAAATCACAACGGACCGGTTACTACGGAGACATCACCCGGACGGTAGTGAAGGGGCGGGCGAGTGAGCCCCTGCGCAAGATGTTTGACACTGTGGTTCGCGGGCAGGAACTGGCGATCAGCCAGATCAAAGCCGGGGTGAAAGGAGCGGACGTGCATCGGGCGGTCCAGAAGCTCTTTGCGGACGCTGGCTACAAGTCAGGGCGGGTCAAGGGCTGTATGCAGGGGTTTTTCCATGGCACGGGACATGGGCTTGGCTTGGAGGTGCATGAAGCGCCCCGTTTGGCGGCCAATTCGGACGATGTGCTCCAATCCGGACACATTGTCACCATCGAGCCGGGACTTTATTACCCGGAGATTGGTGGGGTCCGTATGGAGGATGACGTGCTGGTGACGGACGAAGGTGCCCGTAATCTGACCAAATTTGAGAAGGTCTTGGAGGTCTAATCTACCACACTTCTACGGTCTAACCCGTTCCAATTTCCGGTCTTGTTTCCATTCGCGCATCTCCTTGATGTGTGCAACTTTGCTTCAATTGACAGAGCGTTCTGATTGAACGTTTTCATGGTGAAAACGGTCATAACTAGCAAATGACGAACTGTCAGACGGGGATGATGTAAACTGGAACTATATCTTTTATGTGTGATACCGCCGTTGCTGCTGGGCCTCTACGCCCAGTTTAAGCTGAAATCGACGTATAACCGTTATCTGGAGGTGCCCGCAGGCTCCGGACTATCAGGCGCGCAAGCGGCCCGGCGGATTTTGGACGCGGCTGGGTTGCAAAACATGCCGATACAAGAAGTGCCTGGTGAACTGAGCGATCACTATGACCCGATCAAGAAACAGCTATGTTTGTCTGCGGAAAACTATCGGGGACGGTCATTGTCGGCAGTCGGTGTCGCGGCGCATGAGGCGGGGCATGCTTTGCAGCATAAGGCTTCGTATGTGTGGTTGAACGTGCGGATGGCTTTGGTGCCGATCACCAACATCGCCAGCACCGGGGCTACCTTGTTGTTCTTTTTAGGCATATTCCTGAGCATCGCCAAGCTGGCGATTATTGGTATCATCGTATATGCCGTGATCTTCACGTTTCAGCTCATCACCTTGCCGGTGGAGTATGATGCCAGCCGCCGGGCGAACATCGAGCTGAGCCGGTTGGGGATTGTGCATCCAAATGAAGCTGGCGGAGTGCGGAGCGTGCTGAATGCCGCTGCGCTGACTTACGTGGCGGCCATGGTGCACTCTTTGATGTGGTTGTTTTACTTCATCATGCTCTCCCGGTCTGGAAACCGGTGAGCAGGCAAGTGTGTCGTAATGGAATAAATATGGGATTTGAGGCTCTAATGGAAAAGGGACGGGGCAGGCAGTTATTTGCTTGCCGCCGTTCCCCTAAGTTTTAGCCTCGGAAATACAAGGGATATGTCACCACCAACTTTTGCCCGAAAAAAGTCCGCCAAACGGGCGGTTAAACCGATCGTCGTCCGGCGGGATGTCGATGTGGCCCCTCCGGTCGCGCCCATCACCGCGGTGCCGGCTAATATCGCCGCCCCAGTCGCCAGCACGGACATCGATACCGAGGACCTGCGACGTGTGATGCCCAAGGCGGAACCGGCTCCTGTGCGCGAGCGCACTACCTATGATGGGGATACGGCCATCAAACTCTATCTGCGCGAGATCGGGCAGGTGAAACTGCTCACCCCGCAGGAAGAGATCGAGTTGGCAGCGAAGATCAAGAAGGGCGACAAGAAAGCCCGCGAGCACATGATCAAGGCCAACCTGCGCCTGGTGGTGAAGATCGCGCATGATTACGAAGGGCTCGGGCTGCCGCTGCTGGATTTGATCAATGAAGGCAACATCGGCCTTATGAAGGCGGTGGAACGCTTTGACCCGGCCAAGGGCGGCAAGCTTTCCACGTACGGTGCCTGGTGGATCAAGCAATCCATCAAACGCGCGCTGGCGAATCAGTCCAAGACCATCCGTCTGCCCGTGCATCTGGTGGACAAGATCTCGAAGATGCGCCGCACCTCCATGAAGCTTCAGGAAGAGCTGGGGCGTGAGCCGACTGACGAGGAGTTGGCGGAAGAGCTGCAAACGACGGTTTCGCGCGTGGCCGCCATGCGCACAGCGGCTATTCGACCGGCTTCACTAGATGCGCCCATCAGCGAGGATGAAGACTCCAACAACTACTCCGAGATCGTGGCGGATGAGAATGCGACGTCGCCTTACGCTCAGTTGGAAGACAAGACGGTGACGGCCATGCTCGAGGAGATGGTGACGAAACTGGACCCTCGCGAGGCAACGATTCTGCGCTTCCGGTTCGGTCTGGACGGCGGTAACGAGAAGACTTTGGAAGAAGTCGGTGAAAAATTTGGCGTGACGCGGGAACGAGTTCGGCAGATACAAAACATTGCGCTGCGCAAGTTGCGCAAGATGATCGAGAAACTCGAAGCCAAGAAAAAATAACAAATGCCGTCACACGCCGTCTCTCCCTCGGATCTCGCCGCCGCCATCCGCGACGTGCCAGATTTCCCCAAGCCGGGCATTCTTTTTAAAGACATCACGCCCGTGCTGGCGGATGCGAAGCTGTTTGCTGGAGCGATCGACCTGCTGGCTGGTTCCTTCAAACCCGGGCAGGTGGATGCCGTGGTGGGTATCGATGCGCGCGGATTCATTTTCGCCTCGGCGGTAGCCATCAAGCTGCAGGCGGGCTTCATTCCCGTGCGCAAGAAGGGCAAACTGCCCTATAAGGCGCACGAGGAGAGCTACGACTTGGAGTACGGCAGCAATACGGTGGCCATCCACATTGACGCCGTGAAGCCGGGCGCCCGGGTCCTGCTGGTGGATGATTTGCTGGCCACTGGGGGAACGGCTGCTGCTGCGGTTTCCCTGTTACAAAAAATCGGCGCGGATATTTTGGAGGTTTCTTTCCTCATTGAGCTGGCCTTCCTGAATGGTCGCAGCCGTCTGGGCAAGACGCCAATCCGTTCCTTGGTGGTTTATTAAGCCGGCATGACTTCATTTTCCGGCTCGCCCATGAGCCAGCCACCCGCCTAAGCTCCAGCCTTTGACCGCAAAACTCTAAGGCATGGACTGGCTGTTGGCATTGGATAGAGACCTGTTTCGTTTCGGCAACGAGGCGTTGAGCAATCCGTTGTTCGATGCCGTCATGCCGTTTTTCAGCGGCAATCCCTTCTTTGTGCCGGTGGCCTTGGTGCTGGGCATCTGGATGCTGATCAAAGGCGGAACACGCGGACGGTTGTGTATCTTCTTCCTGATTTTGGCTGTCGCGATCGGTGATGGCATCATCTGCAAATCGTTGAAAGAGGCGCTCGGACGTCCGCGTCCGTTCAACGACATTGAAGACACCATCATGCGGGTAGGAAAGGGTGGCAGCGGGAGCCTACCGTCTTCTCATGCGGCGAACTGGTTTGCGGGCCTGATGGTGTTTTGGTTGTTCTACCGGCGCTCGTGGAGGATCGTGTTGCCCATCGCCTGCATCGTCGCTTTTTCACGTGTCTATAACGGGGTGCATTATCCCAGCGATGTGATTGCGGGGGCATTGTTGGGCGCTGCTTATGCGTTTGCCATCGTGCACGTCTTTGATTTGCTCTGGCAGACGGCGGGTAAGAAGTTGTTCCCCCTATGGTATGAGCGATTGCCTTCGTTGTTATTGCATGATGCCGGTCACCGGCCGGTGGCGGAACGTTCCGCGGAGGGACAGGCAAAGCTGGCGGAAGCGCAGTGGCTGAGGCTGGCGTATGTGCTGATAGCGGTGATTTTTCTGGCGCGAATCGGCTATCACGCTGCGGGAAAAATCGAGCTGACGGAGGACGAGGCGTATCAATGGCAGTGGGCCAAGCATCCAGCGCTGTCCTACTACAGTAAACCGCCGATGATCGCTTACACACAGTGGCTCGGCACGAGCATCTTTGGGGATAACGAATTGGGCGTGCGCTTTTTCTCGGCAGTGCTCGCGGCACTGATGTCAGTCATCCTCTTGCGTTTTTTCTATCGCGAACTCGGGTTGCGACCGGCGCTTTGGGCGGTGGTTTTGCCGTTATGCATGCCGCTGGTGGCGGTGGGATCCATCCTGATGACGATTGATCCGCTGAATGTTTTCTTCTGGATGCTGGCGATGATGAGCGGATGGCGGGCGGTGCAAACGAACTCGACGAATCAGTGGCTGCTGGTGGGCTTGTGGATGGGCTTGGGGTTCCTGAGCAAAGCTACCGCATTGTTCCAACTGTTGAGCTGGGCAGTGTTCTTCGTGCTTTGGCCATCGGCACGGGCTTGTCTCAGGAGCAAGGGTCCATGGCTGGCCTTGGTGATCAATGCGCTCGCGTCTATTCCCGTGCTGATCTGGAATGCGCAGCACGGCTGGGCCACCGTTAAGCATCTGGAGAATCGCAGCGGTTTGGACCGGGCGTGGGATTTTAATCCGAACTTCATCATCGATTTTATCGTGGTGGAACCGCTGTTGTTCAATCCGCTGATTTTCATCGGCATAGCTTGGGCGGCGGTGGCGTTCTGGAAGAAGGACAAGGGCAATCAACTGATGACTTATTGCTTCAGCATGGGGGCGCCGCTGTTCCTGTTCTACTTCCTCTACACCATCCGGGCGCGCGTGCAGCCGAACTGGATCGCGCCGGCGATCCTGCCATTGCTTTGTTTGGGCATCATTTATTGGGAGCATCGCTGGCGGGAAGGTGTGCGCTGGTTCAAGCCCTGGCTGATTGCGGCGTTCTTCATCGGTTTCATTCCCATCGTGCTGATGCACGATACGAACCTGACGGGCAAGTTGTTCGGTAAGGATTTGCCCGCTAAGAAAGATCCGTTACGACGTGTGCGTGGGGCCAAGGAGTTGGCTGCTGTCGTGGAAACAGCACGGCAAGAGCTGATAAAGGAGGGCAAGCCGGTGTTCATCATTGGCGGGCATTATGGCGTGACCGGGTTGATGGCGTTTTACCATCCCGAGGCTCGGAAGGATGTGGTGAAGGATCCGTTGGTCTTTTACCGTTGGTCGGATAAAGCGGAGAATCAGTTCTATTTCTGGCCATCATATAAGGAGCTGCGCAAGGGACAGAACGCCATCTACGTGATCGTGGAGAACAGTCCGCAAGCGGCGCCGCAATCGATCATAGATTCGTTTGAGAGCGTGAAAGACCTCGGTATTCATGAGGTGGCTTATCGCGGCCGGGTGTTTCATCACATCCAGATGTACGAGTGCCGCAATCTGCGCTAGGCCATGAATGCGATGCGTTTTCCGGTAAAGGATTATGACCTCGCCGCGACGCTGGCGTCGGGCCAGGCATTTCGCTGGCGGTTGCTGGATGGCGTGTGGGAAGGGGTGGTGGGAAAGCGGTGGGTACGTTTGTCCTTTGAGCGGAATAGCATCGGGGTGAGCACGGCGATCCCGGCGGAGTCGTGGAGCTGGCTGGAGGATTATTTGCAAACGGCAGTTGATCTGTCGGCCGTAATCGCCAGTTTTCCCGATGATGTGCCGATGTGCGAATCAGTGGCGGCCTGTCACGGATTGCGGTTGCTGAAGCAGGAACCGTGGGAGTGTCTCGCCTCTTTCATCCTCTCATCCACAAAGCAGATCGTGCAGATCCAGCAGATCGTGGAGTTGCTGTGTGTGAGATATGGTGAGCGGGTGCTGATGCCTGAAGGACGTGGGCCAGTGTATGCGTTTCCCACGGCGGAACGGCTGGCGCAGTGTACGGAAGCGGAACTGCGAGAATCCAAGATGGGGTTTCGTGCCAGGTATCTGCTGGCAGCGGCGCAGGCGGTGGCGAGTGGACGCTTGGATTTAGAATCGCTGCGCAAGATGTCTTGTGCGGAAGCGCGGGAGTGCAGCAGCTCTATTTTCCCAAACGACGTGCCTCGGCTAAGCGGTTGGCAAAATTTACGGCTACATATTTTGGGCCCAACAGCGGGTATGCGCAGCAGTACCTTTTCCACTACATGCGCACGCAACTTGGGAGAAAAGGAAAGAAGACGAAATGAAACAGGCGCTGGAAGTATTATTCACTCCCGTGGAGTTCAATGCATTGCCTGCTCGTGATTTAAGCCGGACGGTTTGCGTGGTATTTGATGTGTTGCGGGCGACGAGTGTGATGGTGCAGGCGCTGAGTGAAGGGGCAGAGGGTTTGATTCCAGTTAGCACGATTGAGGAAGCGGTGGCGCTGCATCGGCTGAAGCCGGAACTCTTACTGGCGGGTGAGCGGCATGGATTGCGTATCACGGCCCCACAAAGTGGTGGAGTGGATTTTCTATTCGGCAATTCTCCATGGGAGTTCACGGCGGAGAAGGTGAAGGGGCGAACGATTGTCACGACGACCACTAATGGGACAAGAGCATTGCAGGCTTGCCGTGGGGCGGCAGAGGTGTTGGTGGGAGCGTTTTTGAATTTGGATGCGGTGGCAGATCGCTTGTTGGCGGAGCAGGACTGGTCAGTTGTGATCGTATGCAGCGGGACTGGGGAAGAGGCGGCTTATGAGGATACGTTGGCGGCGGGAGCTTTGTGTGAAGTGCTGTTGAAGACGGGATTGGATGGGCGGGTGGTGGACTCGGCTCAGATTGCGCGTGCGGTTTATGAGCGGGAGAAAGGTGATTTGATGGGAGCTATGCAACGGGCGAGCAATGGGGTGCGTCTGCTTGGAATGACAGATTTGAAGGATGATGTGACGTTTTGCCTGCGACGAAATGCGGTGCCATTGGTGGCCGCGATGGGCAAGGATGGAGTGGTCCGCCGATTGGACTAGATAAACGGTTTTGCTTCAGACCACACGCGCAAGAAGGAGCTGGCGAAATCTTGAGGACGAGAGGTTGTCCATTCATCCAGATGTTTGGCGGTGAACCATTCGCCGGTTTCGATCTCTTCGGGATGAAGAACAAAGGGGCCTTCCGAGACGGTGTGATAGACCCAGACGAATTCCTGGCCGGTGTCTTTACAGGCTTTGATGTAGCAGAGGCGGCGGGGAGTGTTGTCGATGCTGAGGCCGATCTCTTCGCGCAGTTCGCGGATGGAACAAGTATCGTAGTCTTCGCCGCTGTCCACATGACCGGCGGCGGAGGTGTCCCAGAGACCGGGTGAGGAGTCTTTGCTCATGGAGCGTTTCTGCATGAAAACGTCACCTTTGGCGTTCGTGACGATGATGTGCACGGCGCGGTGCTTGAGGCCCAGGCGATGGACTTCGCGACGGGGTTTTTGATCGATCACTTCGTCGAGTTCATTGACGACATCAAAGATTTCTTCAGCCATAAAAATCAGGAGAGGGCTTTGGTTAGTGCCGCGAATTGCTCCAAGGATACTTTTTCGGCGCGGATTTGCAGGGGTAGGCCGATGGTGTTGAACGCGGCTTCTAGCTGTTCTACCGGCCAGTTCTGCTTTAGGAGCTTGATCGCCATTTTGCGGCGCTGTCCGAACGCGGTTTTCACGATGCGCTCGAACTTGGGGACAAGTTCGGGAGAGAGCAACGGTTGTTCGCGACGGATCAGGCTGATGCAAGCGGAGTCCACATCGGGTGCGGGGAAGAAGCACTTGGGTGGGATCTTGAAGAGGTCCGTCGGTTGATAATGCAACTGCACGAGCAGGGTCAGGATGCCGTAGTCTTCGCCATCGGTCTCGGCCATGAGGCGTTGGGCGACTTCCAACTGTAGGGTCGCGACGAGACGCTCGGGCTTGCGGGGATTGTGGGCCAGTTCCACCAAGATGGGGGAGGCGACTGAGTAGGGCAGGTTGGCGATGAGTTTCCAGTCCTGCCAATCGCGTTCCATGTCTTCAACTACGCGCAAGGCATCAGCGTGGAGCAGGGTGAAGTTTTTATGCTCAGCGAAGCGCGCTTGCAGCAGCGGAATGAGGCGCTGATCCTTTTCGATGGCGAGGACTTCGTTACCATTCTCTAGCAGCAATTCGGTGAGGGGTCCAAGGCCGGGGCCGATCTCGAGGATTTTGTCTCCCGGCTTGATTCCACCAGCGGTGGCGATGCGGCGAAGCTGGTTGCCATCGTGTAGGAAGTTTTGCCCGAGGGATTTGGTCAGTTGGATGCCGTGCTGGGTAAGCAGGGCGCGCATTTCGGTAAGGTTCACGAGGCCACCTCCGTAATGCATTCGCTGATGGCTTTCACTGTGCGGCGTAATTCGGCTTCGGTGATGGTGAGCGGCGGGGTGAGTGATATGACGTCGGCGAATTCGCCTTCGGGCAACAAAATGAAGCCGCGTTGAAGCAGGCGATTGATGGTTTTCAAAACGATAGGGGTCGCGGGCTGATTGTCTTGGGTTCGGATTTCGAGACCGGCCATGAGGCCGCTGACGCGTGCTTCAAATTTCAGGTCTTCGGGCGGTGTCAGTGATTTGAGCAGCTTGGTCAGCAAAAGGCCGAGCTTATGACTGCGGGCTGGGAGTTTGTTTTTTTGCAATTCCTCGATTTGGGCCAAGGCCATGGCGCAGCCGACGGGGTGGCCAAGGAAAGTGGAGGTGTGGATGGCTTCACCATTTGAGGGTGGCCAGGCTTGATCCATCACGGCGGCGGAACCGACACAGGCGGAGAGCGGGAAGCCGCCGGTTAGGGCTTTACCCAGGCAGATGAGATCAGGAATCACGCCACTGTGCTCGCAGGCGAACCATTTGCCGGTGCGACCGAAGCCGGTGTAGATCTCGTCTAGTATGAGCAGGGCTTTATGTTCGTTGCAGAGCTTCCGTAACAACTGCAGGAAAGAAGCTGGAGGAATATTGATGCCGCCGCGGGCTTGCATCGGCTCGAGCAAGATGGCGCCGATCTTTTGTTTTTTGAACAACGAGCGAAGGTGCTTTTCAAGGGGTTTTAGATCGGCGTCGCTTTTTAGGAATGCAGCGAAATGGCCGAAGGATTTTAGCTGGTTGCGGAAGCTGCCGCGAAAGTGTTGGCGGTGCGTGGCGTTCAGGGCGCCGTAGCCGACGCCGTGATAGGCTCCTTCAAAGGCGATGATGCCGGGTTTGCCGGTGGCGAGCTTGGCGGTCTTGAGGGCGGCTTCGACGGCTTCAAATCCGGAATTGCAGAAAATGGTTTTGCCGCGTCCGCCTTTGCTCCAGCGGCCGAAGGTGATTTCGCTGAGCTTCTGAGCGAGTTTAGCTTTGAGTGAATGGGGATGCACATCGCCCATGGCGTGGAGCAGTTTGCCCATCTGTTGCTGGCCGGCTTTCACCACGCGAGGATTGGCGTGGCCGGCGGCGGCGACTCCGAAGGCGGCGGTGAGGTCGAGGTAGCGGCGGCCTTCGATGTCCCAAACGTAGTTGCCTTTCGCGCGCTCCCAAACAATGGGCCAAGAGCCATCCGGTTCCGTGAACAGGATGTTGCGTGATTCATAGGCCTGCAACTGGCGCAGGACTTGTTGTGTTTTCGTGGGCATTAGTGGCTCAACGGTGGAAGTAATGTAGCGGGATGCGGGGTGGGATAACAAATGCAGAATTAAGAAGGGAGAATGAAGAAAGACGGACACCCTCATCCCGGCCTTCTCTTCTGCCGAAGTTCGACCTCCAAAAGGGTTGAATAAGATGGAAGTCTCTGGTTGTTACATTGAGCTGCTAAATGAGGGGGATCAGATGCTTCGGCGGCGGCCGGCTGAGGACAGCCAGCCCTACCAATGTGAAGCAGTTCCCAAGGCTGCTACTTCAATGAATAGAGGAATTCTACGAGGTCGGCGGCTTCTTGGGCGGTGAGAGATTGGAGGAGCATTTCGGGCATGGCGGAGAGTTTTTGCTCCTGCACTTTATCGACGTTTTTGGCGTCCAGTTTGATGATCTGGGCGTTGGCGTCTTTGAGTTGAATCTCTTTGGTGGTGCGGCTGAGGAGGAAGCCGGAGTAGGCGAGATCGTCCTTGGTCTCGATGCTGTAGCTCTTGAAGGCGGGATCGATATTGCGGGACGGTTCGATGAGGTTCTCTAGGATCTTGGCGCGATCGTATTTGCGGCCGATGGTGCTGAGGTCGGGGCCGAAGCTGCGGCCGATGCCGTTAAGTTGATGGCATTGGGTGCATTGGAGTCCGGTGGTGCTGAGGAAGAGGGCGCGACCGCGTTCGGCGTTGCCTTTGAGCGAGAGGATGTCGTTGGGGCGGATGTTGGTGCCGAGGGTGCGGCTGCGCTTGTCCGAAGGCAGGAAACGTTCGAAGAGGTCGCGGATCTCGAGGCGCGTGGAGGCGAGGCCTTGTTGGATGAGGGCATCGCGTTCTTGGGCGCTCCACTTTTGCGGTTCGCCTTCAAGGGAACAAATCGCGGCGAGGGTTTGCGAGGTCGTATCAAGTTTGGCGGGTTGGGTGAAAGAAAAGGCAGCGGTGTTGGTGGTGTTCGTCGACTTGAGTTCGCGCACCCAGCGTTCGAGGAGTTTCAGGGCGGTGACGTCTACTTCCTGCGCGCCGAGGTAGGGCATGTGGCCGCGACCGAGTTTGGCAAAGCGGTAAAGGAGCACAGACTCATGCGGGCGACCGGCGGTGATGACATGCGGGTTGTCGAGGCCGAAGGTGCCTTGGCTGGGCGGGGCATCGATGGCGAGCATCTTTTCATTGGTCATCTCCCAGCGGAAATCCACAGTGGATGCGCCGCTGCCGCCGAAGCGGTGGCAATGCGAGCAATTGACGTGCAAGTAGGCGCGGGCGCGATCGTTCACAGAAGCGGACTCGTCCGTGAGCGAGGCCATGCGCTGATATTTCGGCACGGGATGCTCGAAGAGGCCTAGCTTTTTCAGCAGGTCCATCTGATTGCGTTTATTGCCCGCTTGGGTGATCTCGCGATCGAGTTGGAAGGCGGCGAAGCTGTGGATGGTGCCGGTGCGGGTGAGATGGCAGACCATGCATTCGGTACGGTTCGAGTAGCGCCAGGTCCATGGATGAGTCTTGCCGATGGCGGAGTCTTTGACCTGGTAGGTTTCTTCTTTGCCGTCGCCATCGTAGAGCACGGCGTCTTTCTGGTCTTTGGTCCAGTGATAACTGTAGGCTTTCCAGTCATCGCCGGTGTTGTGGAGGATTTGGGTTTCGAGACGGCGGCGCGTGGCGGGGTTGCCTTTTTCCAGTTCCACGTAAACGGTGCGGGCGAAGACGGTGTTCGTGGGGAAGCGCCAGGCGTCTTTCGTTTCGCCTTTGCTGAAGTCACCTTTCAGGAATTTGCTGATGTTGTTAGTGCCGGGCAGGGCGATGAAACGTTCGGCGGAGGTGCCGTCGGACCACATCTCGGTATTGATATCGTAGGGCAGCACGCCTTCGGCCATCTGGTGTTTTGCCGTGGAATAGAAGAGGCCGGTGTCGCTGAGTTTCTTGGGGAAGCTGGTGGCGATGGCGGTGGTTTTGCTCGGGAGCAATTCGAAAATGCCGCCGTCATAGCTGACGATGTAGAGCTCGCGCTGGTGATCTTCGCCAAAGCAGATGATGGGGATGGGCGTGCTGGCGATTTCCTGCACTTCAGGTTTACCATCCTTCACTTCACGCAAAGCCCAAATCTTGCCGGTGACCCAGTCGCCATGAATGTATTTGCCGATGAGGTCGGGATATTTTTTACCGCGATAAACA
>JAJNBN010000113.1 GCA_021156225.1 Verrucomicrobiota bacterium
GGAAGCGACCCTGCTCTCCGCGATGGAAGGCGCCGGCAAGCTGGTGGACGACGAAGAATTGCGCGAAGCGATGAGCGAACGCGGCCTAGGCACCCCCGCCACGCGTGCGTCTGTCATCGAGGGCCTCATCTACGAGGAATACGTTTATCGCAATGGCAATGAGCTCCAGCCCACGGGCAAGGCGTTCATGCTCATCGCGCTGTTGCGCGGCTTAAACATCCAAGAATTGTCCAAGCCCGAGCTGACCGGTGATTGGGAGTTCAAGCTCAAGCAGATGGAGCAAGGCAAGCTCTCGCGTCCGGAATTCATGTCGCAGATCGCGGACATGACGCGCCGGATCGTGGAGCGCACCAAAGGCTTCCCCGGTGATGAAGTGCCCGGTGACTTCGGCGATCTCAAGACGCCCTGCCCGAAGTGCGGCGCGATCGTCAAAGAGAACTATCGCAAGTACCAGTGCCCCAAGTGCGATTTCGCCATACCCAAGTTCCTGGCGGGCCGCTTGATGGAAGCTTCGGAAACCGAAGCGCTGATCACTAATCGCGTGCTGGGTCCGCTGCAAGGTTTCCGCAGCAAGCAAGGCTTCCCCTTCGCCGCCATGCTCAAGCTTACGGACGAGCATAAGCTGGAGTTCGACTTCGGCAATGACAAGAAGGAAGGCGAATCCTCCGCGCCCGTTGATTTCACCGGCAAGACACCGCTGGGCAAGTGCCCGAAGTGTGGCGCGCAGGTATTCGAGAACGGCATGCACTACGTCTGCGAGAAGGCCACGGGTCCGGAAAAGACCTGCGACTTCCGCGCGTCCAAAGTCATCCTGCAACAGGAGATCGACGCCACACAGATGACGAAGCTCCTCGCCGATGGCAAGACGGATGTGCTGAAAGGCTTCGTCTCCAAGAAGACGAACCGCAAGTTCGACGCTTTCATGGTCCTGAAGAAGGGCGAAGTGAAGTTCGAGTTCCCGCCGCGCGAAGCGAAGAAGGGCGCGAAGAGCAAAGAGCCCGTGCCGAAGATCGATTTCACCGGCCTCACTCCGCTCAACGGCAAATGCCCGAAGTGCGGCGGCCAAGTCTTCGAGACAGCGGACAACTATCTCTGCGAGAACACGCAGCGCGACGCCAAGAAGTGTACCTTCAAGACGGGCAAGCTCGTGCTGCAGCAACCCATCGACAAGGAACAGGCGGAAAAGCTGCTCAAGAACAAGCGCACCGATCTGCTCACCGGCTTCATCTCCCGCTCCGGCAAGCCCTTCAAGGCCCATCTGGTGGTGAAGAAGACCGGCAAGGTGGAGTTCGAGTTCCCGGACAGCTAGTCCACGCCTAACGGGACAAGCTTGGTTTTCCAGTCGAAGTCGGCTATCGTATCCTCATGTCCGACGCGGCGTCCGAAACTGAGATCAAAGATGAACTGCTTTTGCAGTTCCTCCAGCATCTCGCGATCGACCGCGATGCTTCGATCTACACCCAGCGTAATTATCGCGAAGCCCTGCTCGATTTCTGTCGCTGGCATGCGGAGGACCGCAAATCGCAGCCCACTTGGACATCGCTTCAGCGTGACGATTTCCGGGCTTTTCTGCGCCACCTTGGTCGTAAGAACTTTGGTCGCGCCTCGATCCAGCTTCGCTTCAGCGCTCTCCGCACGTTCTACAAGTTTCTCGTCCGCCGTGGTGAAGTGGAGATGACGCCGATCCGTAACATCTCCTTGCCAAAACAACCCAAGCGCCTGCCTAAGTTCCTGACGCCCGAGCAAACGCAATCCCTCATGGAAGCCCCGATGCGTGAACTCGCAGCCGCTCAGAAAGCGGTGGCCAAAGGCATTGATCCCGTCGATTTCCTGCGCGATGCGGCCGTGCAAGAGCTCATCTACTCCTGTGGCCTGCGTATCAGTGAAGCGTGCGGTTGCAATCTGGAAGACATCGACTGGAACGAGCAACTCATTCGCGTGCGCGGCAAGGGCAAGAAAGAGCGGCAAGTCCCCGTCGGCGCTCCCGCCTTGGAGGCCATCCGGAAGTATCGCCAGGAACTGGGCGAATACAACTCAGGCACTGGCGCCGTTTTCTTCAGCAAACCGGAATCTCAAACCCGCTTGCAACCACGCCTCGTTCAGTTACGTCTCAAACGCTATCTGATCGCCGCCGGTCTGGACCACCAGATCACGCCGCACAAGCTCCGCCACAGCTACGCCACGCATCTGCTGAACAACGGCGCTGACCTCCGCAGCGTGCAAGAACTCCTCGGTCACGCGCACTTGGTGACCACGCAGGTTTACACCCATTTGACCACGGATCGTCTTAAGAAAGCCTATGAATCCGCCCATCCTCGCGCCTAAACAATCGCGCTCCCCAAGCTCTTGGCTGAAATTCATCTGCACCTTGGCCCTCGCCCTCGGCCTCTTCTCCGGTTGCCAGACGAACAAAATCGACTGGGCCTCCCGCGTAGGCACCTACACCTTCGACGACGCCGTGAAGGAGATGGGCCCGCCCGACAAGACCGCGACGCTCACCGACGGCACACAGGTCTGCGAATGGCTCACCTATCGCGGTTCGGAAGGCGGCACCGTCATCACCAGTGGTTACTACGGCCTCCACGCCAGCACCCTCGCCAGCTCACCCGACGCCTTCCTGCGCCTGACTTTCAATCCCGAGAAGAAACTCACCGAAGCGAAGCGGCTGTACAAGTAAATGAACGATTTTTTCATTTCCCGGCTTCACAAGCCGCCGCAACTCTGCTTTTAATCAGCGCACATGAGCGACAGCGCCAACATCTGGGATCGTTTGACTCAGTTCGTGCTTGTTCTCATCGTCATCGCGATTCTTCTCGGTGTCGGTGTCTGGTATCTCCCCCTCATCCAGCGCAATGAGCGCATGCGCAAAGAGATTTTGCGCCTGGATAACGAGATCCGCCTGGAAGAGACCAAGGCCCGCGAATTGAAGGCTTCCATCGATACCTTGCGCGATCCGGCAACAGCTCCGAAGGCCGTCGAACGTCTCGCCCGTGAACGTCTCGGTTACGCGAAGCCCGGTGAAACGATCATCCGTTTCGAGCCGCCCGGCACCAATAACGTCTCCACCATGCCCGCCCAAGGGCCGGTGACGCAGTAAGACGCAACGGTTCCGCTCTATCGACGTTGGGCATTGGAAGCAGAGTATTGGATGTTTCCTATCAATTCCTAAACCGCGTTATCTAGGCTGGCGCAAGGACTATTATGCCCATGAAGAAAACCATTCCCGCAGCAAATCCTGAGGCTTACATAGCATCTTTGGCAGGCTGGCGCTTGGACTGCGTCACCACCCTGCGTGACACCGTCAAGGCCGCGGCCAAACTGGAGGAAGTCATCAAATGGAGCCACCTCGTTTACTTTAGTAACGGCCCCGTGCTGCTCATCCGTGCGGAGGAAGAGCGCGTCCTCTTCGGCTTCTGGCGCGGCCAGCTCCTGCGTGCGATCGAGCCCCGCCTGAAACCCGGCGGCAAATACGAGATGGCCACCCTCGAACTCCGCGCCAGCGACACCATCACCCCCACCACCATCCGCAAACTCGTAAAAGCCGCCGTGAAACTGAACCAGGACCTCGGCGACCCCACTGACATCTGATCCATGCGCGGCGAGATTACAAACATCCATGTAAGTGTGCCTCAAACGTTACAGATTGAGGCTTTGCACGAAATCGCTCTCTTCGGAGAAATCACCTCCGTCGATGCAGCGCCGAAATCTCGCACCAAAATTGGCGCATCGATTCCCAAACAGCATGTGGTGGATCTGAAAATTTGGCTTCAAAACCAAAGCAACGGGCAGGGTATATTGCTTGAGGATGAAGAATAAAAAGGGCCGCATCACTGCGGCCCTTTTCGCGTTAAGAAATTCTGAAAATCCAACTCACACCGTCATGATCTCTTTTTGTTTGTGTGCGAGGTGCTTGTCGATCTTGGCGATATAATCATCCGTGAGCTTCTGCACTTCCTTCTCCGCCGCCTTTACGTCGTCCTCGGTCACGCCACCGGCCTTGCCCTCTTTCTTGAGCAATTCCATGGTGTCACGGCGCACATGGCGGACGGCCACGCGGGCTTTCTCGGCCATGCTCTTGACCGCCTTCACGAATTCCTCACGGCGTTCCTGGCTCAGTTCCGGCAGCACGATGCGGAGAACCTTCTTGTCCGTCACCGGGTTCAACCCAAGGTTCGCCTTCTGGATCGCCTTCTCGATCGCCGTAACAGTTGTAGCATCCCACGGCTGGATCATGATCACACGCGCTTCCGGCGTCGTGATGCCTGCCAGCTCGCGGATGCGCATCTGGGAGCCATAGACCTCCGCCATGATGTTCTCCACCAGCGAGGCCGAGGCCTTGCCCGTGCGCACGCCTGTGAATTCGTGCTGCACGACCTCCTCGGTCTTCTGCATCTTCTCTTCGCCTTCCAGCAAAATATCGTCGATTGACATAATGTTCTCCTGTCGTAATCCGTAAATCTCTAGGAACTGACCAGCGTTCCGACCTTCTCGCCCAAAACCACGTTCTTGATGTTGTGCGGCTTGAACAGGTCGAACACGATGATGGGCATTTTATTGTCCATGCACAGCGAAAACGCCGTGGAATCCATCACCTTCAATTGTTTCTGCAGCGCATCGATGTAGCTGATGGTCTCAAACTTCTTCGCCTTGGGGTTCTTTTTCGGATCGCTGTCGTAGATGCCGTCCACCTTCGTCGCCTTCAAAATGACCTCCGCGCCGATCTCATTCGCGCGCAAGGCGGCGGCCGTATCCGTGGAGAAATAAGGATTGCCCGTGCCACCACCGAAGATGACCACGCGCCCCTTCTCCAAGTGCCGCACCGCCCGACGCCGGATGAACGGCTCGGCGACTTGCGACATCGAGATGGCACTCTGCACGCGGGTGGCCACGCCCTTCTTCTCCAACGCATCCTGGAGGGCCAAAGCATTAATCACCGTCGCTAACATGCCCATATAATCCCCTGTGGCCCGCTCGATACCGCGCTCACTGCCCTGCAATCCGCGGAAAATATTACCACCACCCACCACGATCACGACTTCCACGCCCAAGGCGCGGACTTCCTTGATCTGCTGCGCCATGTCATGTACCACCTCGGGGCAGATGCCCATGCCCTCGTCCCCGCCCAAGGCCTCACCGCTCAATTTAAGCAGAACACGACGAAATTTAGGCTTGGTGGTTTTAGGCGTTTTTTTCATGCGGTGCTGGGTATCCGGGAAACTGTGCAGTTGTTGCACATTGCACAAACAGCATTCCCGAATCAGTTCGCGAGGTTTCTACCAACGCCCCCGCAGTCCGTCAAATGAAGACCATACCCCACTTGACTGCAAAATGACCGGAACTTATTCCTGAAAAACAAAAAACCGGCTGCCCCGAAGGGCACCCGGTCTCTGAAATTATTTCGCTCGTTCGCTTACGCGCCCACCTGGAAGCGGACGAAGCGGCGGATGACGATCTCGTCACCGAGCTGTTTGCCCACGGCGGCCACGTGTTCCTTGATCGTGATCTCGCTGTTGCGTTTCACGAAGCCTTGGTCCACGAGGCACATCGTCTGGTAGAACTTCTCCAGCTTGCCTTCCACGATCTTGGCGATGGCGTTGGCCGGCTTGCCCTTGACCTGTTCGGCAGCGATTTCCTTCTCCTTCGCCACAACGGCTTGGTCCAACTGATCACGGCTCACGGCCGACGGGCTGGCGGCAGCGATCTGCAACGTGATGTCGCGAACAAGTTGCTTGAACTCTTCCGTGCCCGACGTGCCCTCTTTGCCAGCGCCCACTTCCACTAGCACGCCCACCTTGGCGCCCGTGTGGATGTAAGCGGCCACGAGACCATTGCCTTGCACTTCCATGCGGTGATGGCGGGAGATCTTGATGTTCTCGCCGACCTTGCCGACCTGTGCGGTGCGGAGCGGTTCCAAGTCCACGGAGGGGTTCTCCGCGAGTTGCTTGGCCACTTCATCGCAGAACGCGCGGAAGGCTTCGTTCTTGCCCACGAAGTCCGTCTCGCAATTCACTTCCACCAGCACGCCCACTTTGGAGCCGGCCATGATGTGCTGGGCGATGACGCCCTCGTTCGTATCACGGGAAGCCTTCTTGCCCGCGATCTGGCCACCCTTCTTGCGGATGATGTCCACGGCGAGGTCCAAGTTGCCTTGCGCTTCCGTCAGGGCCTTCTTGCAATCCATCAAGCCCGCACCCGTCATTTCACGCAGTTTGCCCACTGCAGCAGCAGTAATTTCAGCCATATTATTTTCTCTCGTTGTCGTTGAACAGTGAAGAGCCGGAACAGGGATTTTCCCCGCCGGCTCTTGCACAAGTAAAGTTGTCTGTCTTGCTTAAGCCGTCGCTGTGGCTTCCGCTGCCGGAGCAGCAGGAGCGGCAGCCGCTTCTGCCTTCGCGTCGGCTTGCGCCTGGCGCTTCTCTTCCTCGTCACGCTTGCGGCGGGCGTTCTTGGCTTCAAATTCAGCCTTCGCCGATTGCACCGAGTTCGTGACCGTATTCAGGATCAAACGCAGCGAACGGATCGCATCGTCATTCGCGGCGATCGGGTAGTCCACCAGATCCGGATCCGCATTCGTGTCCACGATGGCCACGATGGGGATACCGAGGCGACGGCCTTCGGCCACCGCATTGTGCTCGCGCTTGATGTCGACGATGAACATCGCATCCGGCTGCTGTTCCATCGTGCGCACACCGTCCAGGTTCTTCACCAGGCGGGCGGCTTCACGGCGGATCATCGACTGCTCCTGCTTCACGTAATCGTTGATGGTCCCGTCGGTTTCCATCTTCTCGATCTGCTTGAGGCGGGCGAGCGAGCGCTTGATCGTCTTCAAATTCGTCAGCGTACCACCGAGCCAGCGCTCCGTGATGAACATCTGTCCGCAGGGATTGGCGGTTTCTTTATCGGCTTACTGAGCTTGCTTCTTGGTGCCCACGAAAAGCACCTTGCCGCCGCCGAGCACTGTCTTGGCGAGGAAATTGCAGGCCGTCTCGAGCTGCGTGACCGTCTGGCTCAGGTCGATGATGTGGATGCCGTTACGCGCATCGAAGATGAAACGCTTCATCTTGGGGTTCCAGCGGCGCGTCTGATGACCGAAATGAACGCCTGATTCCAGGAGCTCTTTGATACCTACGTTCGTTGACATTTACTAAGTTTCCTTTGTTATGAACCGGATTATTCCCGGCCATCCTGCGGAAAACAGGATTCGTATTTAGTGTTATTGTGACCACCTTTACCGACACGGTAACGGCTTGATATTAAGGTCGTTGCAACTCTTCCCAACTTGACCGCCTGACGGCAGACATACCGAAAAGAGGCGGAAAGATACCAAAGGTGGACGGTGGTGCAATCCTTTATTTCAGCTAAAACTCCTCTTTTCAAGCCTCCTAAAGCTTCGGCACGAGCCGGTAAAAGCGGCGGTTCATCCCGAGCGTCCCGGCATCAACCACCGGCACACTGCCATTTTGCGCCGTGATTGTGGTCAGTTTCATCCACGTAAGCAAGTCGGTCGATACCTCCACATCATACTCCACACCATCCGCACCGATGAAATCCAAACGGAATTCCCCAAGGTTGCCCGGAGTGAAGCGAGGTGTGGCAATTGCCGGAGCCACAAAATAAGGAAGGCCAGGAGGAAACGATGTGCTCGAATCACCCGCCACATCCGTCGCTACCACCTTGAACGCCGGAACCATGGTCGTCAGCGGCGTCCAAGTGTGCCGGTAAGGCGGCGTGGTGCGTTCACCCACCTTCTCGTCGTTGATCCAAAACTCCACCTTGCTCACGTTGTCGTCTACATCCGTCACATTCACTTCCAAGGTTACCGGATGACCGGCTTTCAAAGCCCGGTCCGCTCCTGGAAGCACCCACGTAACAACCGGCGCATCATTGCGAAGAGAGATCGTCAGGTTGCGATTGGCCGGGTCGCTGATGCCGCCATTGATATCGGCCAATCGCGCTTCAATCGAACGGCTCGTCGGATTAGGATTGCCCGAGGTATTGCTGTAAGCGATCCGGCGCAACACCCGCGTGGCCTGCTCCATCGTGGCCGAGGCACTGAATTCAATCTCCAAGGTTCCCGCCCCCGCACCTGAAGCGTTGATAGTAGCCATCGGCGCTCCCGCCAGACGCACGGTAGTCCCATCCAGATCGATTTGTCCCGCCCCACTGCCTTCCGGCAGAATGGATACTTGTTCAGAAGCTTGCCCATTCACTATGCGCACCTGGAGTTTGGCCCCGGACATCTCAAAAACATTCGTGACGATGGCATTCGTATCGATCAACTGGGCTCCGCTACGTTCGACATAGCCCAGCGTTCCCGCCGAGAAAACGATTATTGTATCCGGGTCCAAGGTGACCGTCAGCGTTCCCGGCAACAGGCTTACCGTGTAGTTGGATGTCGGCAAACCCGCCTCATCATTGAGGGCAACTGTGATAGGATAAGTCCCGGGCGCACTGGCGGTGGTGGCCATTGAACTCAATGTTACCGGAATGACATCGCTGTTCTTCAACCCCGTGAACGCAGCGGTATACGTGACATTGGCTCCATAAGGCC
>JAJNBN010000114.1 GCA_021156225.1 Verrucomicrobiota bacterium
GCAGAGCCAGTCGCACCGCTCATCCCGCCTTTGGCTGCTGCGCCGCAACCGGTCATCACCAATACCCAACCGACTGGGCCACGTCCCCTGCTCTCGGTGCCGTTGCGCCTCGTGGGTGTCATTGGCCGCCTCTACGTCGTTCTGGAATCGGACAAGGGACTTGTGTTGCTCGATCAGCATGCCGCGCACGAACGCATCCTTTACGAGCAAATGTTGCAAAGGCTGGAATCCGGACCTGCTCCTTCACAACGGCTCTTACTGCCTGAGACGGTAGAGCTCCCGCCACGCGATGCCCAATTTGTCCGCGATCAATTGACCACGCTGAACAAGCTTGGCGTGGGCCTGAGCGAGTTTGGCGACAAAACTTTCCTGCTGGATTCATTGCCACCCTTCGTAAAAGTGAAGGACACACGCCGGTTCGCGCTCGAACTCGTGGACGCCATGAAATCCGCCGGGCAAAGCATCAACACGATGCGGCTCGGTGAGGACATGATCGCGAAGACGGTCTGCCGTCACGCCGTAAAGGCGAACGATCCTTTGCGCGAAGCGGAGTTGCAGAATCTGGTAGAGGATTTGCGCCGCTGTACCATGCCCTACACCTGCCCGCACGGCCGCCCTACCCTCATCGAGATGAGCTACAAGGAATTAGAGAAGAAGTTCGGGCGGACGCAGTAGACATCAATCCGCACGGACTGCCTGATAGAAGCCCATCGTGCTCTTGATCGATATATCAACGATCGAATTCGTTCCGGTGGCTACAACATTGATATCCAGATTCGTCCAACCGGGAGCATCCAGCCGTTCCTTGAATTGTATCTGATAGGACTTGCCGACCTGTGATCGCCAATTGAGCCGGAGCCTTTCCGGGCGGACGATCTGCGGGGCAGTCACCGCCGCCACCGGCATCGCTCCGGCCACAATCACTGTGTCAGGCCGGGTCTCATACGCCCAATCCAAGATCACCGGCGAAAAGCTAAAAGTGTTGGTTCCCGGCTCTGGCATCCGTGCGTGTACCCATCCGTAATGCACCCCGGCTGAGGTGCTGAAACGAACCCCAAAGTAACCTTCTCTCGCCGCATTCAAAGGCCCTCCCCAAGCTGACGTGCCATACTTCGGGCTAAACTGATAGGTGGCGAGCGTGGCACTCGAGAAATTCTTCCAGGTGGCATTGGAAACCGTGGTGTCGCTTATGGTGGTTCCCGCTGGAACAACCGTGAGTGAACTGCCGTTGCACATGAAACTGTTGGTGCCCATGGGCACACCATTAAAGGAAGTGCTGCAGGCACTGGTGGGAATATCCATCGTGCAAAGAAAGAGGCCGCCGGAGAAACTGAAATCAGCCGTGCCATCACGGTCAAAATCGATGGAAGCAAAATCACCATCAGCAGGAAATGAAAAGGAGGGGCCGCTAAAATAACTGATGGTGTCCTGGGCGCGGGCTGAAAGCACCAAACCCAGCCAGAGCATCCCAAACAAAAAAGCTGCTTTAACCGTCCTCAATTTACCAGTCATACGTCGCAGGCACCATACCGGGCAAATCGCCCTGATTGCACCTGTTTTTTCCGATGGCGGTAAAAAAAGAAAAAGCGCGGAAATGAATCCGCGCTTCGCTTTGAAATTGTTGAACGTGATTACACGTTGAACTTGAAGAGCAGCACGTCGCCGTCGGCCACGACGTATTCTTTGCCCTCCATGCGGTAGAGGCCCTTTTCACGGGCAGCCGCCACGGAACCGCAGGCCACGAGATCCTTGTAAGCCACGGTTTCGGCCTTGATGAAGCCGCGTTCGAAATCGCTATGGATGACACCGGCCGCTTGCGGAGCGGTATTGCCCACGTGGATCGTCCAGGCGCGCACTTCTTTTTCACCGGCGGTAAAGTAGGTGCGCAGGCCCAAGAGCGCGTAGGTGGCACGGATAAGACCGCCGACACCGGATTCTTTCACGCCAAGTTCTTTCAGGAATTCAGCGGCTTCTTCGGCGGAGAGATCGATGAGATCACTCTCGATCTGCGCGCTGATGACCGTGGCCTCACAGGCCAGATGGGTCTTCACATACTCGCGCACTTTCAGGACGTAAGGATTCGTGTCCGCCGTGGCGAGGTCGCTTTCCTTCACGTTACACGCGAAGATGGTCGGCTTGTCCGTCATCAAGAAGAACGCCTTGGCGATGACTTTTTCCTCGGGCGTCAGGCTCACCGTCAGCGCGGGCTTGCCGCCGTCCAGCACGGGCTCGATTTTGGCGAGCACGGCATCTTCCGCGATAGCCACCTTATCACCGCGCTTGGCATCCTTGGCCACGCGTTCGCGACGTTTCTTCACGGATTCCAAGTCAGCGAGGATGAGTTCGGTATTGATCGTCTCGATGTCGCGCACGGGGTCCACGGAGCCGGCGACGTGGTGGATGTCGGCGTCTTCGAAGCAGCGCACGACTTGCACGATGGCATCGACTTCGCGGATGTGGGTGAGGAATTTGTTGCCCAGGCCTTCGCCAGCGCTCGCGCCCTTCACCAGACCAGCGATGTCCACGAACTCGATCGCGGCCGGGATGACCACATTCGTCTTCGCAATCTTTTGCAGCACCTGCAGGCGTTCATCCGGCACGGTCACGATGCCCACGTTGGGATCGATGGTGCAGAAAGGATAGTTCGCCGCTTCCGCCTTGCGGGTGCGGGTGACGGCGTTGAACAGGGTGGATTTACCCACGTTCGGGAGACCAACGATACCGGCCTTAAGCATAAAGTTCTGTTCTCCGGGAATAGTCCCGGATTGAAATTAGGGGGGACAGGCTGAGGTTTGACGCCCCTCCTGACAAGCGGGAATTTTATTCACGACTGGCTTAATTCTGGCTACTCTCATCCGCGTTCGGAAAAACCAAGCTGAAGAAACGTCATGAAAAACACATCCCGGCTCCTGTTGATCGCCCTGGCTCTTTCATTTGGCACGCAAACGGCCGTCCTAGCGGCTGATAAAAAGCCCACGGAGACTTACAAATTCAAGGCAACCGATGGTCGTAAGATCGAGATCGGCAAGTCCAAGGCGGCGGATGGCGGCAAGGAATTCAAGAACCCCCACATGGAGAAGTGCTGGCTGGCTGACGGGTTCACCTTCAGCGGCTACGATACGCTTTATATCGCCCCCACCGCTTCCACGGCCAAATACAATCCGGATGGCGAGAAAATCCATGAGTATTCCAAGATGACGCTGCCGGTGGAATTCGCACGCATGATCAAGCAGCACAATATCTTTGCCCACGTGGTGACCTCACAGTCCGAGATCAAGCCGGGGGCAAAGGTGTTGACGTGGGAAAACACCATCACGGAATATGCCAAGGGTGGCGGTGCGGCGCGCTTCTTCGCCGGAATCTATGGTGCTGGCCAGCCGATTCTCCGCGTCGAAGGTGTGGTGAAAGATGGCGACAAAACCGTATTCAAATTCGAGGCCCGGCGCAGTGGCACCTCGGCCGGTTCACGCATGAGCGGTGGCTCGATGAAAGATGAAGATATCCAGAGCCAGGACATCCGCAGCATGACGCTGGATGTGAGCGATTTCGTCGCTGCTATCGCCGGTAAATATGAAGCTCGGAAGTAAGCGGTTACCAGGCGCCTGACTTATGTGGGGCCCGCTGAGGTCAGCGGGCCCTACCTTTCAATATCAGGCCTCAGACTCTTCTGCTGCGGCGGCTTCTTCCACCGCTTCACGGATGGCCAGTTTGAATTTCTCGATACCTTCATCGAAGGCGGCGGAGATCGGCATCACGGGGACTTTGCGGACCTTGCGTTTGAACTTCTTCAAGTTCTCCTCGGCCACGGCTTCATCCATCTTGTTCGCCACGACGATGCGTGAGCGTTCGAGCAATTCGGGATCGTAGAGAGCCAGTTCGTTCAGCACCTGCTTGTAGTCATCCCATGGCTCACGGCCATCAGTGCCTGCCATGTCCAAGAGAATCACCAACACTTTGCAACGCTTGATGTGGCGGAGAAATTCGTGACCGAGGCCGACGTTGTTGTGCGCGCCCTCGATGATACCGGGGACGTCACAAACGGTCAGACGTTTGTAGTCCGCGTATTCCACGATGCCCGGCTGCGGATGCAAGGTGGTGAAAGGATACGGCGCAACCTTCGGCTTGGCGCGGGAAATGGCGGTGAGCAAGGTGGACTTGCCGGCATTCGGATAACCCACAAGCCCGACATCCGCCATCGTGCGGAGCTCAAAAAGATAATGGCCTTCCAGACCGACTTCACCCGGCTGGGCGAAACGCGGCGTCTGACGGGCTGAGGTGGCGAAATTACGATTGCCCAAGCCACCGCGACCACCTTTGCAAAGCACGAACCGTTGGCCGTGTTCAGTCAAATCGGCGATCAGCTCCGCACCTTCGATGGTCGCATTAGCATGCGTCTCGCTGGTTTTTTCGTGCGGTTCTTCTTCCTCATACTTCACTTCGATGGCGCGATCACGACCTTGATAGCGGATCGTTTCACGGGCGGAGGTAGCGAGCTTCATCGGCTGGCCCTTCTTCTCCTCTTCCTCAGCCTCTTCTTCGTCTTCATCCTCATCTTTGGGGAGGACGGACTTGGTATCAATGGGAGCTTCAGTATCCGGCAATTTCCAGATCAACGTGCCGCAGGGCACCTTGATGATCAGGTCTTCACCAGCATGGCCATCCATGCCCTTACCCATACCGGCTTCACCGCTCTCGGCGAGCAGACGGGGGCGGAAATATTGGTCGATGAGGTTGTTCCGGTCGTGATCGGCCTCGATGATGACATCACCGCCGCGACCGCCATTGCCACCGCTGGGACCGCCCTTGGTGATATAGGCTTCACGATGGAAGGCGACGCAGCCCTTGCCGCCTTTACCGGCGCGGGCGAAAACTTTGACCTGATCTACAAACATAACGGAACAAACAGATAATAAGGGGAGATGGCGGGTTGTGCAACGGGCCATCTCGCGCCCGGGAAAATAAAAAAGGCGAGGTGACACGCACCTCGCCGTGAAAAATTGATGTTAGAGGCTAGTTCGCGGCAACGGCAGCTTCCACAGGAACGATGTTCACGCGGGTGCTTTCCTTGTCGAACTTCACGAGGCCGTCGATCAGGGCGTAGAGCGTCCAGTCCTTGCCGATGCCGACGTTCTTGCCGGCAATGAAACGGCTGCCGCGCTGACGCACGATGATCGTGCCGGCGTTCACCATCTGGCCACCGTAGCGCTTCACGCCGAGGCGTTTGGATACGCTGTCGCGACCGTTACGTACACTTCCTTGACCTTTCTTATGTGCCATAACTTCTTAAGCGTTGATTGCGTTGATTTTGACGACCGTGAGTTCCTGGCGATGACCCACCTTGCGATGATAGCCCTTGCGGCGCTTCATCTTGAAGGCGATCTTTTTGTCACCACGGATGTGTTCGACCACATCTGCGGTAACCGTGGCCGAAGCCACCGTCGGAGCTCCCACCTGCACCTGTCCATCTTTGGACACGAGCAGAATGCGATCAAAAGTGACCGGTTGTCCGGCGGCGATGTCGAGAAGCTCGATTTCGAGCGTATCACCGGCGGCGACCCGATATTGTTTACTGCCTGTTTCAACTACTGCGTACATAGCGTTACCTATTAAAAAGGACGGAGATACAAACATAATGGCTCACAGAGTCAACCCTTGATTTTAAGATTTTATCCACTATTTGACTCCGGGCAAGCGGACATCCAAGCAAACCATCTCCACTGCATTGCGGATGAGGAGTTTACCTTCCGAAACAACCGGGTGATTCCACGTCTTTCCGTTCAACATCGGCACCCGCGCCACTTCGGTCCATTTATCCGATGTGGCTTTCACCAGTGCCAAGTCACCATTTCCCGCCAAGACTACGATGTGTCCGTTGGCGAGGAGTATCTGTCCATAATCATACCGGCCATCTTTCCACATCCGCTTGCCGGTTTCGGCCTCCAGACACGTCAAGATGTTCTCATCCAACCCATAGACGTACCCCTCATGAAAGATGGAACTGGTGAATTTGTTCTTCAGGAACTTGTTGCGCCACAACTCCTTGGCCACGAACTTGTCACCTTCTTTTTTGATCTCGATAGCGGCACTTCCGGTGCCATAACCGCCAGAGAGCATGAACCGGTCTTTGCCCAGCAGCACCGGTTGCGCGATGGCGTTTTCATAACTCACCGCCCAAGGGAATTCCCAGAGCACCTTGCCATCCTCCAGCGTCACACCCTTAACGCGGGTGGCGGAAACCACGAGCAACTGTTGCTGGCCTGCCAGCTCCACCAGCACGGGCGAGGTGTAAGCCGTCTTGTCATCTTGCGCATGCCAGATCACCTCACCGGAATCTTTGTGATATGCCGCCACGGACCAACCGCTCTGACCGCCGGGCAACAAAATCACTTTTTCATCCACGATGAGCGGCGAATAAGCCGTGCCGAACATGAGCACGGAAGATTTCGCATCATGCAGAATATTCCGCTGCCAGAGCACCTTGCCGGTCAGCGCATCGAGACAGTGAAAATCCCCTTCCCCGCCCAAGGCATAGACCTTTCCATCATGCCACGTAGGTGTAGCACGCGGCCCTTCCCCGCCCATGCTCTCCTGAAAATGCGCCGCGTAACTGTGCGCCCACACCTCGCGCCCGGTCTGCATATCATACGCGGCCACCACTTCCTTCTCACGCCGTTGCTCAATGGTGTAGGCGATCCCTTTCGCGATGGCGAAGGACGCGTAGCCGCCACCAACTGGTTGCCGCCACAATACCTTTGGCCCACTGGCTGGCCATTCCGTCAAAATCGGTTGCTCCGTGTAATGCCCATCGCGCTTCGGTCCCCGAAAGCCCGTCCAATACGTGGAGCCGGTTCGTTCTGCGACAGGTATCGGTTCCGCTTTAGCCTGTGCGGCGCGACTCCGCTCTACCGCATCGTAATCTGGCAGTGTGGCTTTGCGCGTGAGTTTTGGGGGAAATCCACCTTGCCACTCCACGTGCACGAGCTTGCTCTTGGTCAGCACCGTGAGGATGACGGCCAGATACACCACGCCATACAGCGCGATGCCGAAGGTGCCGAAGAGCTTGCGCCCGAGGGAAACTGGTTCACGCCAAAGCAGCACCAAACCCGCCGGCGGGAAAAGCCAGGTGGCCAGCCGAAGCCTCAGCGGGCGCGCCTGTTTGTTGGAGGCTGTGTCGCTCAAATTTTTGCCAATTCCAACCTGACAACCAATACGCCTTGTGTCATGGTTGCGCCTGAGATACCTCACATTTCAGCCCGTGCAAACTCCAAAGCGACAAGCCCTCATCAATGTATCGGATGATTCCGGAGACAATCTGAGTATCGTCCCGCCTGGCTGTCGCACTTACACCGAGGCTGAACGGCGACAAGTTGAAGCCGAAGTAAAAGCCAAGTATGTCTACCGGCTGACGACGCAGAAGGGTTTACGCCTCTGGTGGTTGAAATGGCAAATGAGACGGGAAATCGATGCTCGCTTGGACCGCATGCTGACCGGGATTGATGAAGGGATTTAGCCAAGATGTTTATCCGCAGATTTACCCGCCGCACCTGGCTCACCGTCGGCTTAGTTGCCGGAACCCTCACGCTCCTTCCTTTGAGCGGATTCATTCGTCGCGCCCTTGCTGCCACTGCTCAACGCAGCAAAGGCAAAGCAACCATCGCCGACCGGCTTGAACAATACGGTTCGGCCGCGCGCACCCGCCTCAAAGTCTATTTCAATGCCATCGGCGAAACCTATCCGCCGAAACGCATCGTGCTTGTGGGTTTGAAACAGGAACGCGTCTTGGAGGTCTGGGTTTCCGGCGATGGTAAAAAACACAAGCTGCTGCATACATATCCCATTCTGGGCGCCAGTGGTGTGCTCGGACCCAAGCTGCGCGAAGGTGATCGTCAGGTGCCGGAAGGGCTTTATCGGGTCGAATTGTTGAACCCGAACAGCCTTTATCATCTTTCCTTGCGGGTGAATTATCCGAACAAGTTCGACCTGAAACATGCCCAATCGGAAGGCCGCACCGAACCCGGCGGGGACATCATGATCCACGGTAAGACCGCTTCCATCGGCTGCCTGGCCATGGGCGATCCGGCGATCGAGGAGATCTTCGTATTGGCCGCCGAGACGGGCATCGAAAAGATAGATATCATCCTCTCCCCCGTGGACTTCCGTAAGCAGAAGCTGCCCGAGCAGAAGAAGCCGTTGCCCACTTGGACCACGGAGCTTTACCGCGAGATACAGGCCAAGCTGGCTACGTTAAAACCTTAGTGTCTCCGCCTCTAGAGCCATTCGCCCCGGGGCTTTTCCCACTGTTGATTCTTTGCCTAGGTTGTGAAACGCTATCGCGCTGTAGCAACCAAAGCGTATGTTAGGCTTATTCAACAAGAAGAAGGTCAAGGCCTTGGTGGTCGTTGACGTGCAGAATGATTTCATCCCGGGCGGTGCCCTCGCCGTGCCGAAAGGTGATGAAGTCGTGCCCGTCATCAACAAACTGCTGACGGAATACGATCTCGTGGTCGCCACGAAGGACTGGCATCCCAAAGGTCACATC
>JAJNBN010000634.1 GCA_021156225.1 Verrucomicrobiota bacterium
GATCCGCGCGCCGGAGTCGCTGAGCATATACTTGATCCGTTCACGCGGGTAAGATGGGTCCAGCGGCACATAAGCCCCCCCGGCTTTCCAGATGGCCAACAGCCCGATCATCATTTCCAGCGACCGATTCATCAGGACCGCCACACAAGCATCCGGCGCAGTGCCCAGCTTTTGCAATTCAAACGCCAGGGAATTCGCCCGCTCGTGCAACTCAGCATAAGTCATCGTCCGTTCACCGAAAACCAAAGCGCAACCATCCGGAGTTTTCCGCAACTGTTCTTCCAGGATTTCCGGGAGGCATTGATGGGAGGGAAAAGGAACTTCAGTCTGGTTGGCCAGGTTTGCTGCGGGCACGGGTAAGGAACCGTTCGCTTCCTTGGCTCCCGGCGGCATCAGCAATGTCGATTCGTTCATGGTCATGACTCTCGTGGTATCCCCACCAAACTGCCTAAGAGTTAAACCAGTAAACGGTTAGCGTCATAGTAGGTGTAAACCTCACTGACGGGGCGTTTCTCCACCACGCTACAGGTCCATTCGGCGCGCCCCCTGTTCAGGACGGGCACAAGGCCCCATTTCCGTCAAATGGAAGTTGTCCCATCTTGTGCGCGTATGGATCACACACAACCGTCCGAAAAACTTGGACGGACAGTATCCAGAATTTTATGGCCACATTTCCTTTTGTCATCTGCGGAGTCCCCTTCGATCAGGTAACGATGGATGAATCGGTGGCGATCGTGCAGAAGATGATCGCCTCGAAACGCTCCCATCACATTGTCACCGCCAACGTGGACTTCCTCGTTCAATCATTGCACGACGAAGATCTCCACCGCATTTTTCTCGATGCCAATCTCCTGCTTTGCGATGGCACCCCGCTCGTATGGGCCTCGCGACTGTTGGGAAATCCACTGCCGGAACGCGTGGCAGGCTCAGACCTGGTCCCGCGCCTGATCCAACTCGCGGAGAAAAAGAAATACCGCATCTTCCTGCTGGGCGGCAGCAGCGAGGCGAACAGCGCGGCAGTGGAGAACCTGAAGCGGGAGCATCCCAAACTGATCATCGCCGGACATTATGCGCCTCCCTTTGCTCCCCTGCCTGAGATGAACCATCAGGAGATCTGCGACCGCATCCGCGAGGCAAAACCCGATCTGCTGCTGGTTTCGTTCGGTTGCCCGAAACAGGAAAAATGGATCGCCATGCATTACCAGTCGCTCGGCGTGCCGGTGGTGATCGGTGTGGGTGCAGTCATCGATTTTGTGGCCCAGCGGGTGAAACGCGCTCCCGTGTGGATGCAACAGTCGGGAACCGAATGGCTTTTCCGGCTGGCGCAGGAACCCCGCCGGCTGTTCCGCCGATATGCCGTGGACCTTTATTGCTTCGGCTTCGCGATGATGCTGGAGCAATGGCATAACCTAACCAAGACCACGCCGCAAAGACTGCAAATGCACGGCCCGGTCACGGAAACTCACGAGCAATGGCAAAAGATCCATCTCCCCAGCCGTCTCGATTCCAATGCCATCATCGATAATGCAGCCTTCTGGCACAAACTCGGCGAACGCCACTGCCTGCTGAACCTGGAAGGTGTAGAAGTCATCGACGGTGTAGGCATGGGCTTGCTGGTTCGGCTGCATCAACGCCTCAAGCAGCAAGGCCACCTGTTGATGCTTTATCGCCCTTCGGAGGCCATCACCCTTTCCTTGAAACAGAAACGGTTGCACGGACATTTCGTCGTGGTGAACAACGAGCAGGAGGCTGCCGAGATAGTCAAAAACCATCAACGCTCATACGAGCTTCCCGCCTCCGTTTCACCCGAACTGAACTAGAAGACATGAATATCGGGATCTCCACCTCAGTCGTTCAACGGGGCAAAACTGGTGTCGGCCAATATCTGTTGGCGCTGACCAAGGCATTTATTGAAGCGGATACCGGCCATCAATTCACCCTCTTCGTGCTGGAAGAGGACATGCCGCTTTTCGAATTCGCTCGGGACAGCCTGACTCTGATCCCGGTGGCGGAACGCTTTCGTCCACCGGTGAACAACATCCTCTGGCATCAATTCGAGCTGCCGCGTTTAGTGCGGAAGCATCAGATCGATGTGTTGCACATACCCAGCTACCGCCGCATGGTCTGGCAGCATCCCTGTCCGATGGTGGCGACCATCCACGATCTGGCGCCACTTCGCGTGCAGGGCAAATATGACTGGAAGCGGACCTTCTACGCGGGCTGGGCTGTCAAGCATCTCGCCCGGCGCCAAGACCACATCATCGCCGTCAGCAACAGCACGGCCCAGGATATCCAGCACTTCTTCGATATTCCCGAAACTCCTGGAACATCCGGCCAAAAATCACCTGCGCTTGATCCAGGCGTTCGAGCTTTTTCAGGAGCGCAACTCGCCCTGGCAGCTCGTTTTCGCCGGCAGTGACTGGACTGGAGCCGAGGTCATCCACCAGGCCATCGAAAAATCACGCTGCAAAAACGCGATCCACAGTCTGGGTTTCGTGCCGGATGAAGTGGTCCCCGATCTCATGCGGGCTGCTGATGTGTTCGTCTATCCCTCGCTCTACGAAGGCTTCGGGCTGCCCATCGCCGAGGCCATGGCCTGCGGATGTCCGGTGATCTGCTCCAACAGCAGCAGCATGCTGGAAGTGGCGGGCGACGCTGCCGCAACAGCCGACCCCAAAAATGTGATGGCGCTGAAATGGCAACTGCTCCGTCTGGCGGGCAGCCCCAAACTGCGTGAACAACTTTCGCAAGCAGGGTTGCGCCAGGCGAAGATCTTTGACTGGAAGCGGACGGCCGAAGCCTCGCTCAAAGTGTACGAGCAGGCAGCCCGGCAAACACCCGTACTAACGGCGGAGAAACTGGCGTGAACCACCGAAGCAGAACCGGCCATTTTTCGCTTTGGGGTGTTCACCCCAAAGATGAGCAGGAGAAGACCTTGGAGAGGCCGCCATCATCTTCAAATATCAGCAAAAATAGGCCA
>JAJNBN010000115.1 GCA_021156225.1 Verrucomicrobiota bacterium
TCCTCGGTGGAACGGGACCAGCGGCTCATGATTTCGTGGTTCGGCATCCGTGGTATCGGCTCGCTCTTTTACCTTCTCCTGGTCATTCGTCACGACGTGCCGGAGGAGATCGCGCGCGTTTTGCTATCGGTGACGTTGTGGGTCATCGCCGTCTCGGTCGTGGTGCATGGAGTCTCGGTTACGGCACTGATGAACTGGTATCGCGTGCATAAGCCACACGCTCAGTAAACCTCTGCATGAGGTGAGACCGCGGTTATCGCCAAATCATTTGGCTTTCTTCCGTCAGATTTGCTACGGTTTATTTCATGCCTCACATCTCGCGAGCCGTGCTCTGTGCCCTCTTGCTCATCGTATCGCTACTGGGCCGAAGGGAGGCAACAGCAGCCGAAAAACCCAATATCCTTTTCATCCTCACCGATGACCAGCGATGGAATGCGATGGGTTGTGCGGGCAATCCCATCATCAAGACACCGAACATGGATGCGCTGGCGAGGGAGGGCGTGCGCTTCCGTCAGGCATTCGTCACCACCGCCATCTGTGCCGCCAGCCGGGCATCCCTGCTGACAGGCCTGCACGAGCGCACACACCGTTACACCTTTGGCACGCCGCCCATTCAGGATGCGCATACGGACATCAGCTACCCGGTGCAGTTGAAGCAGGCCGGCTATCGCACCGGGTTCATCGGAAAGTTTGGCGTGGATGTCGCCGGCGGACGGCAGAAGGAGATGTTCGATTACTTTCAGCCGCTGAACCGTAATCCCTATATCAAGAAGATGCCGGACGGTTCGGAGAAGCATCTGACCGACATCGCCTTCGACAAAGCGGTGGAATTCCTGGGCACCGTGGATAAGGACAAGCCTTGGTGTCTCTCACTGAATTTCAATGAACCGCACGCCGAGGATAACGATCCGCAGCAATACTTCTGGCCCAAGACAGAGGACAATCTTTATCGCGATGTTACCATCCCGCAGGTTAAAACCATGGCGGCGGAATATTTTGAGGCAAATCCAGATTTCCTGAAGAATTCCGAAAGCCGCATCCGCTACAATTGGCGCTTCGACGAGACGCGCAAGTATCAGGAGATGGTGAAGGGCTACTACCGCATGATCAGTGGCGTGGACCGGGTCATCGGACAAGTGCGCGCGGAGCTGGCCAAGCGCGGCATGGCGGAGAATACCATCATCGTCTTCACCAGTGACAATGGGTATTTTCTGGGCGAACGCGGCTTCGCGGACAAATGGTATCTCTACGAGCCCTCCGTGCGTGTGCCTATGATCATCATGGATCCGAAACTGCCCGCCATCCGCCGGGGCGAGACGGTGGATCTCATGGCGCTGAACGTGGATATCGCGCCGACCCTCCTCAGCTTTGCGGGAGTGAAGATCCCTTCCCTCATGCAAGGCCGCAGCCTTATCCCGTTGCTCCATGGCAAGGCACCGGCGGACTGGCGCACGGATTTCTTCTACGAACATCTCTTTGACCGGCACAACATCCCGAAGAGCGAAGGCGTGCGTACGGAGCGTTGGTCCTACATCCGGTGGTTTGAGCAGACGCCGGTCGTGGAGGAACTTTATGATCATCAGGCGGATTTCGAGGAGGTGAACAATCTGCTCAAAGATCCCGCCTACGCGAGCGTGCTTGCCCAGATGCGGAAACGCACCGACCAGTTGCGGGATCAGTATGGTGGGGTGTTCGCGCCATGGCCCAAACCGGAAACGAAAGCGGGCAAGGGAAAGAAGGCGAAGGCAAAAGCCGAGTAGGGTTGCATCGCGGACCTGCAGAAGCGTTTCAAATATCCTCTAATGTGGCTGTAAGGCTTGCGCCCTGCCGGAGGTCATCCTACCCTGAGCGCAGGAATTTTCATGGCATTTGTGACCGCCAGCCTCAAGCAAGCGAACTGGATACGGCGTTGGGCCGTAGCTGCTTGCGCCGTGCTCGCCATCTGGGCAACGGGTTGCGGCCATAAGGAGGAACGGGCCGACCTCGTCATCATGAACGGGGCGGAGCCGGAGTCGCTCGATCCCACGATTGTCACGGGGCAACCGGATGGTCGCGTGGCGGGAGCGCTCTTCGAGGGGCTCACCCGCTTCAATCCCAAGAACGCCAAACCCATCCCCGGATTGGCCGAGCGCTGGGACATCTCGGAGGACGGCCAGACCTACACTTTCCATCTGCGTCCGAACATCGTCTGGTCCACGGGCGAACCGATCACGGCGGACGACGTGGTTTACTCCTGGCGGCGCGCTCTGGATCCGTTGACGGCCAGCGATTACGCCGGTCAGCTCTACTACATCAAGAACGGCGAGAATTTTAACACCGGCAAGACGAACGCCGCCACTGGCAACCGCTACGTGAAAGAAGACGTGGGCGTGGAAGCCATTGATCCGCGCACCGTCAAAGTCCTGCTGGAAGGCCCGACTCCCTTCTTCCTCGATCTCTGCGCCTTCCGCACGCTCGCCATCGTGCCCCGTCAGGCCATCGAGAAGCATGGTGACCGCTGGCTGATGGAGCGGCCCATGCCCACGAGCGGGCCGTACACGCTGGAGTTCTGGCGCATCCATGACCGCATCCGAGTGCGGAAGAATCCGCGCTATTGGGACGCCGCCAACATTCAGAATGAACTCATCGACCTGCTGCCCGCCGAGTCGGCCAACACGGCGTTGAATCTCTATCTGTCCGGCGAGGCCGACGTCATCTGGGATAAGAACCTGGTACCGAGCGAATTGATGGACGTGCTCAAGGGCCGTCCGTATGTGCACACCTACGATTATCTGGGCACGTATTTCGTCCGCTTCAACATCACACGCAAACCTTTCGATGATGTGCGCGTGCGCAAGGCGCTTTCCCTGGTGCTGGATAAGAAGCGCATCGTGGAACGCATCACGCGCAGCGGCGAGAAGATCGCCACCTGCCTGACTCCTCCGGGCATGGAGGGCTACACCTCGCCCGAAGGACTGGGCTACGATCCCGAACAGGCGCGCAAGCTGCTCGCGGAGGCGGGTTATCCGGGCGGCAAGGGCTTCCCCACGTTCAACTATCTTTTCAACACGAGCGAGATGCACAAGCAGGTGGCCGTGGAACTCCAGGAGATGTGGAAGAAGGAACTGGGGATCAACATGGAACTGCGCCAGACGGAGTGGAAGGTGTATCTCTCCTCCCAAAGCCAGCTCGACTATGATACCACGCGCAGCAGTTGGATCGGTGATTACGTGGACCCGAACACGTTCCTGGACATGTTCATGAGCGGCAACGGCAACAACCGCACGGGCTGGAAGAATCCGAAGTATGACGACCTGATCCGACAGGCCAATCAGGAGCGTGATCCAGTGAAACGTGCAAAAATCCTCTACGATGCTGAGGTGTTGCTGGTGCGCGAAGACCCACCCATTGCGCCATTATTCTTCTATATCGGCGTAAACATTTTTGATCCTGCCAAGGTCGAGGGCGTGCATCAGAACCTGCTGGATGAACATCCGCTGTGGCCCTTGAAACGGAAGGATGGCCGAACTGCCGCCAAGGCCGCGGCTGCCAAATAACCGATGTATTTCCTGCGACGAATCGCTTTCCTGGTCCCGCTGCTGCTCATCATCAGCTTTCTGGCGTTCATGCTGGTGAGGGTGGCTCCGGGTGGTCCTTTCGACAAGGAACGCGCCCCGGCCTCGCCCGAGATCGAGGCCAACATCAAAAAGAAGTATCACCTCGATAAGCCGTTGCTCACGCAATACGGAATCTATCTGAAAAACCTGTTGCAGGGTGATTTCGGCCCTTCGCTCAAATACCGCAATCACTCCGTAAACGACATCATTGCCCAAGGTCTGCCGGTCTCTTTGACGCTAGGTGTCTTGGCCTTCCTGCTCGCACAGGGCTTTGGGATTCCCTTGGGTTTTCTGACAGCGGTGAAGAAAGGCGGCATTTTGGATTACGGTGGCAGCTTCATCGCGCTTTTGGCCATTTGTATTCCCGGCTTTGTCATCGGGCCGCTGCTGGTGCTGGTCTTCTCTATCAAGCTGGGCTGGTTCCCGGTCGGCATGTGGGAAACGCCGATGCATGCGGTGTTGCCGACGCTGGCGCTCGGACTTTACTTCGGCGGAAAGGTCGCGCGGCTCATGCGCGAAGGCATGTTGGGCACGTTGAATTCTGAGTTCATCACCACGGCCCGCGCGAAGGGTTTGAGCGAAACCCAGGTATTGGTGAAGCACGCCTTCCGCATCGCCGTGTTACCCGTGGTGTCTTACAGCGGCCCCTTGCTGGCGGACCTGCTGGTCGGTTCGTTTGTCGTGGAGAATATTTTCCGCGTGCCGGGAATCGGGGTGTTCTTGGTGAACAGTTCATTGAACCGGGATTACACCATGGTGGTCGGTCTGGTGCTGCTTTATGCGGTGCTGTTGCTCGTGCTCAACCTGCTGGTAGATCTGGCCTATAGCATGCTGGATCGCCGGGTGAAGATGGAATAATGGAAAGCCTGAGTCCAAATCAACGTGCGTGGCGCCGGTTCAAACAGAACCGGCCGGCGGTGGTGAGCCTTTGGTTTGTGGGGGTGCTGGGCCTGTTTGTGCTGCTTTGGCCGCTCTTCAGCCGACCGGCTTTCGCCAATATTTTGCCCATCGGACTGACTCATTCTGCGGTGAAAGGTTCGGACGCGCAGTACAGTCCGCCCACGCTCACGCATTGGTTCGGCACGGACATCCATGGGCGGGATCAGCTCTCCCGCATCATGTCCGGTGCCCGCGTATCGATTCTCGTCGGCATCGTCGGTGCCTTGGTGAGTTTGGTGATCGGCGTGCTCTGGGGAGCGATCGCCGGTTATGTCGGCGGCTGGTGGGACGGGGCGATGATGCGGTTTGTGGACATTCTCTATTCTTTGCCATCCATCGTCTTCGTCATCGTGCTCATCACGACTTTGGAAGAACTGGCCAAAGGCTGGCTAACCCAGAAATTAGGCGCGAATGTCGCCCAGTACTGCCGGATGCTGTTTCTGTTCGTCGGCATCGGTGCCGTATCTTGGCTGACGATGGCTCGTATCGTGCGCGGTCAGGTGCTGACGTTGAAGAACCGTAATTTTGTGGATGCCAGCCGGTCGTTGGGTGCGGGGCATACACGCATCCTGTTCCGGCACATCCTGCCCAATGTCATCGGCATCATCATCGTGTATATCACGCTCACGGTGCCCTCGGTGATACTTTACGAATCCTTCCTGAGCTACTTGGGTTTGGGCATCCAGCCACCGTTTGCGAGCTGGGGTTCACTGATAGCGGAAGGGGCGGGCCAATTGAACCCGGTGCGCGTGTATTGGTGGCTCATCGTCTATCCGGCCGTGACCTTGGTGACGACCCTCCTGGCGTTGAACTTCTTTGGCGATGGCTTGCGGGATGCGTTTGACCCGCGCGGATAGTGTCCAAAAAGGTCTTTTCTACCTGCTCCGGTTGGTGAATCATCCTGCCCACCTTATGACCACACGCCGAATCCTTGCCTGCGCTTTGGGTGTTGCTGCGCTTAGCCTGGGCTCCCATGCCCAGAACCAGCCCAAGCCAGCACCTGCTGCTTCCGAGCAAAAGCCCGTCATCGTCCCACCGGAACTCTTTGCGGTGCCCGAAGGCCTCGAAGTCACCGTCTGGGCCACCTCGCCGATGTTGCAGAACCCGACCAACATCGACACCGATGAGGCGGGCCGCATCTGGGTGGCGGAAGGTGTGAACTATCGCAGCCATGGAAGCCGACGACCCGAGGGCGACCGCATCATGGTGCTGCAAGACACGGATGGCGATGGCAAGGCGGACAAAAGCCACGTCTTCGTGCAGGAGACGTTTCTTCAAGCCCCGCTCGGCATCGCCGTAATGGACAACAAGATCATCGTCTCGCAAACGCCGAGCATGATCGTCTACACGGACGTGAACCGGAACCAGGTCTTCGATGAAGGCGTGGACAAGCGCGAAGTGTTGCTCACGGGTTTCAACGGGCGCAATCACGATCACAGCCTGCACTCCGTCACCGCCGGTCCTGATGGTTTGTGGTATTGGAATGCAGGCAATTGCGGTGCTGTCTTCACAGACAAATCCGGCAAGACCTTCCGCATCGGCAGCCCTTACCAGCCCAATATCAAGGACTCACCTTTTGACCCCACCAAAATCGCGGGTAGCAAGAGTGATGATGGCAACGTCTGGATCGGTGGCTTCTCCGCGCGCATGAAGCCGGACGGCACTTATGCTGAGATCATCGGTCACAATTACCGCAACAGCTACGAGCAGAGCGTCACTTCGCTCGGTGATGTTTTCCAGAACGACAACGACGATCCTCCGGCCTGCCGCGTGAGCTACGTCATGGAATACGGCAACGCCGGTTTCGCTTCCCGCGACGGCAAGCGTGCCTGGCGCGCTGATATGCGCCCCGGCCAGACCATCCAAAAGGGTGAATGGCGCCAGGATGATCCGGGCACCATGCCCGCGGGTGATGTCTATGGCGGCGGCTCGCCCACCGGCGTGGCCTTCTACGAGAACGGTGCGCTCGGCAAGAAGTGGGACGGCCAAGGCTTGCTGCTCTCGTGCGAAGCCGGTCGCAACGTCGTCTTCGGTTACGTCCCGAAACTCTCCGGCGCTGGCTTCCAGCTCGACCGCTTCGATTTCCTGACTTCGAACAAAGAGAAGCAGTTCGCCGGCTCCGACTTCCTCGGTGGCAACAATAGCGTGAATCACGAACTCAAGACGCTCTTCCGCCCGTCGGATGTGCTCGTGGGTGCGGATGGCGCGCTCTATGTGTCTGACTGGTTCGATGCCCGTGTGGGCGGTCACGCCGATTTGGACAACAGCTTGTCCGGCACCATCTATCGCATCGCGCCGAAGGGCTTCAAACCCAAGGTGCCGAAGTTCGACCTGACCACCACTGCTGGCCAGATCGAGGCCCTCAAGAGCCCGGCCGTGAACGTGCGCAACCTCGGCTTCACCCGCCTGCAAGAGCAGGGTGACAAGGCTGTGCCCGCCGTCAGCAAGCTGCTGAGCGATAACAACAAGTTCATCGCTTCCCGCGCCATCTGGTTGCTCGCGCAGATGGGGCCGAAGGGCGTCGCCAAGGTGGAGACGCTCCTGAAGGACAAGGACGAAGAGACGCGCATCGTGGCTTACCGCGCCTTGCGTCGCAGCGGTTACGATATTGTGACCCTCGCCAGCCGCATGGTGTATGATCCTTCCGCTGCCGTGCGTCGTGAGATCGCGCTTTCCCTGCGTGATCAACCGCTCGCCCAGAAGCAAGATATCCTCGTCCGTCTCGCTGAGCAGTTCGATGGCAAGGACCGCACCTATCTCGAAGCTTTCGGCACCGCGGCCGACAATCAAGCCCCGGCCATCTACGCCGCCGTTTCGCAGCACCTTGCCTACGGCAAAGCCGCGACCGACTGGAGCGATAGCCTCGGCTGGATCGCCTGGCGTCTGGGTGCGCCCAAAGCCGTGGCCGATATGAAAGCCCGCGCCCTTTCCGCCAGCGTCTCGCCCGATCAGCGCAAGCGCATGATGGACGGCATCGCCTTCATCAAAACCCGTGAAGCTTCCCAAGCCATGCTGGAACTCGCCCAGTCCAAAGACTTCCCGCTCAAGGGCGAGGCCATGTGGTGGCTCTTCAACCGCATGGGCAATGACTGGAAGGATCACGGCATCGCCGAGGCCCTGAAGAAGAGCGGCCTCTATGACCCGGACACCGTCCAGATCTCGCCCGTGGAGATGCCGCCCGTGCCCACCACTCCTTCCACACTCCCGCCGCTCAAGGACATCCTCGCGCTCAAGGGCGATGTGGCCAAAGGCAAGACCGCCGTCGTCGTCTGCTACACCTGCCATCGCATGGGCGATCAGGGCACCGACTTCGGGCCTGACCTGACGCAGTTCGGCAAGCAACAGACGCGTGAAGTCATCATCAACTCCATGATCAATCCCTCCGCGGAGATCTCGCACGGTTACGACGGCAGCGAGCTCGTGGCCAAGGATGGTTCCATCGTCCACGGCATGGTCCTCGCGAATGGCGACCCCGTCATCATCAAGTCCATGGCCGGCCAGACGCAGACCATCCCCCGCAGCAAGATCAAGAGCGTGAAGAAACTGGACCGCTCCCTGATGTTCACGGCGGACATGCTCGGCCTGAGCGCGCAAGACCTCGCGAACATCGCGGCTTACATGCAATCGAATGAGTTGAAGTAGAACCGCCGCCTTTCCACAAACCGCGTCCAGGAAACTGGCCGCGGTTTTTTCTTTTCCCCGCTAACCCCATTAGTCCTATCGGTCCCATACGTCCCATTCCCATATAGGCCCGCCGGTGCCACCGGCTTTGAGCTTTGAGCTTTGAACTTTACTTACCATTCCTTCAAAGTGGCCTTCCCGTCTAATCCGTTTTATGTTTCCTACGCGATTGCCTCCTGTCCTGCGGTACTTTAGCAACCAGTCCACCCTCACCGGACCAAACCCTCGCCAGCCACTTCCAAACCTCCGTCAT